>JBEANW010000574.1:0-15735 GCA_041165225.1 Cyanobacteriota bacterium
AATCCATTGATAGCCAAGGAAATCTTCAGACTTTGCCTCTGGCGATCGCCCTAATCAAACAACCTATTGCTGCCATCAGACTGATCCGAGGCTCTTTAACTGGATTAAGAGCCTTAGAAGCAATTACCGCTAAACTATTTTAACTGACGACGTTACGCAATAATCAGTTGTCTGGTTGGCTTACAGCCTACAGCTTATAGCTTATAGCTAGGGGCTTCGCCCCTTTATTAATCTCCAGAATTCATCACCCGACGAATGTTGAGAATGTCACTCATGCTCTTAATTCTCTGCAAAACGTATTCAAGTTGTTGGCGATCATGAATATCTAAGCTCAAGGAAATGAGGGCAGGTTTATCACGACCAGTTTTAACCCCAGCATTGCGGACATTGATCCCGCGATCGCTTAATCTTGCCAGGACATCTTTAAATACTCCCACTCGATCCATAGCTTCAATCTGAAGATCTACAGGGTAAGTAAAGGCTTGATTATCCTCGGCATCATCATTCCAGCTAACAGGGATAATTCTTTCCCCTGGTATTTTGTATACGTTCTCGCAGCCTTGGGCATGAATGGAGATCCCCCTGGAGCTAAGGGTGACAGCACCGATAATGGACTCTCCTGGTAAGGGTTTACAGCAGCCTGCGATATGATAAAGCATTCCCTCGACTCCAAGAATGGGAGAGCTAGTGGAACTACGTCGCGCCAGATGGTTGTTGAGATAAGCGGGAATTGCAGCTTCTTTGATATCTTGCTGGGTGTCCGCTTCTACTGGTTGCTGCTCTTTAACGACATCCCGTAAGCGATTAACTACATGATTTTGCGTGATTTCGCCATAACCTAAAGCTGCCAGCAAATCTTCAACGGAATGATAATTACAGCGTTGGGCAGCCAGTAGCATTGGTTCTGATTTGAGCAAAGAGTCAAAACCGTTTTTCCCCATGGCTTTCTCTAGCAATTCTCTGCCACGGGCAATATTTTCATCACGATGGGATAATTTGTACCACTGACGAATACGATTGCGGGCGGTGGGGGACACTACGAAATTGAGCCAGTCCAAGCTAGGGTGACTATTTTTCTGGGTGACTATTTCGACAATATCACCATTTTCCAGGGGTTTAGAGAGTACTGACCAATGACCATTAACTCTTGCTCCCTTCATATGATTACCAATTTCACTGTGGATGCGATAGGCAAAGTCCACGGGAGTAGCTCCATTAGCAAGAGCCACCACATCCCCATCTGGGGTAAAGACATAGACATCATCTTCAAACAGATTGTCCTTGACGCTCTCCATATATTCTTGAGCGTCACTGAGATCTTTTTGCCACTCTAGTAACTGTCTCAGCCAAGTAAATTTGTCGTCGTCATCAGAAGAGACACTAACATTACTTGAACCTGTTTCTTTATATTTCCAGTGGGCAGCAATGCCGTATTCGGCAACCTGATGCATTTCTTTAGTCCGAATCTGAATTTCAATCGGACGACCATTAGTACCAACTACCGTAGTATGGAGGGACTGATAACAGTTAGGTTTCGGTAAGCCAATATAATCCTTGAAACGGCCAGGGATCGGCGTAAAAGCATCATGAACCACTGCTAAAGAGCGATAGCATTCTTCATTGGTTTCGACGATAATGCGGAAGGCAGCAATGTCATAGATCTGGTTAAACTCCTTTTGTTGGCGCTCCATTTTCTGGTAGATGCCATAGAGATGTTTTGGTCTACCCTTCAACTCCATCACATTAATCTTTTGTTTTTCCAATCGCGATCGCAATGTTTCTGTAACTTTGGTAATTCGGGCTTCTCGATCTGTCCTTCTTTCCGCGATTAAAGATTTGATTTCTTCATAAGCTTCTGGCTCTAAGTACTTAAAGCACAGATCTTCTAATTCCCACTTAAAGCGACCAATACCTAAGCGATTCGCTAAGGGAGCAAAAATCTCTCTAGTTTCCTGGCTAATTCGTTTTTGTTTTTCTGGCTTGAGATGTTCTAACGTCCGCATATTGTGCAGTCGATCTGCGAGCTTCACCACAATGACACGGATATCAGTTGCCATTGCCAGGAACATGCGACGAAAGTTCTCTGCTTGACGCTCCGTAGTGCTAGAGAAATTGAACTTAGATAACTTAGTTACCCCTTCCACCAACAGCCGCACCTGCACCCCAAATCGCTCTTCGATTTCTTCTGAGGTAACATCAGTATCTTCTACCACGTCGTGTAGAAAACCCGCTGCGATGGTCACATTATCTCCTCCTAAACTCCGCAATAAACTGGCAACAGCAATGGGGTGAGCAATATAAGGCTCTCCTGACTTACGAGTTTGTCCTTCATGCAGTTGATAGGCAAAATTAAACGCTCGGCAAATCAATAAGTTATCGGCCGCCGACTCTGAGGACTCTTGCTCAATGAGACATTCCTGTAGCCACTGGGGAAGGGTGACTTCATTGCTGCGATTTTCTATGATGGAGATAGCTGTCATAGATCTAAAAATTAATATTTAGGTGATTGTGGAAGATTAAGAGTCGAAATAGAAAAACTGAGAATTTAGGCTATCTACACCTCTGAAATTTGGAATGGAATTTTTTAGATCTGAACTTTGAATTTTATTTAACTATTTAATTAACTTTAGTTGAATAATCTCGCTACAGGTCAAAACTTTCTACTTTAATTATGATTTGATGTTGTAATTTGACTGATGATTAATCTAGTTAATCAAATTGCTTTTAGGCATAAAAGCCTAGGTATCACAATATAGTTTATGGATATTAGTATTTAGCGAAAGTCAAGCCTTAATTAATGAAATCTTACTTCAATGAATACCCTATTTTAACTCAACAATGTTAGCTACATCACATAATCGAGCATATCAGGATTTCCTGACTTTGTTAACTACATTTCGTCAAAATTTGTCTGCCCAGGAAGCAAAAAATAATCAATCCTTGGCAACACAAGAGTTTCAGAAAATGTCCGAGTGGTTTGAACAGAACCTCATATCCCTGAGTAACCAAGACTTAGCACCAGAGATCGCGCCTCGCTGGCAAGCAGTGCAAACCGAAATCCTGAGAGAGTTTAAACTCCTCTCAACAGATATCTTATTTCTCGCAGCGGCACGTCAGCAGACAACTCAACTGACAAGACTCCAAAGTATTGATGGTCGCCTGACTAAATTAATCAGTTATTGTCAGATAATGATCAAAGACCTTAAATAAGTACAGTATTAAGAATTATCTTATGTAGCTTAAGGAAGCTCAAAGAAATATCAATCATCATTAAGACTCATGATAATATTCTGCAAACAATTAATTAGAGTCAGAATTTAACCAGTGAGTTCATTATTAATTCGCCTAGGGATAGGTGCAATCTTCGCTATTTTTGGGATGTTTAACTATTTCACTAACGTCAGTGAAAATCCTATTACGGGGGAGCAACAAAGAGTACAGCTTTCTCCCGAACAGGAAGTGGTAATTGGTCGGCAGTCAGCGCCACAAATGGCAGAACAACACGGCAACCTCTATCCCGATCAAACTTTACAAGACTATGTAGACGAAGTGGGAAATCGTGTGGTTCAAAATTCCGCAGCTAAAGGTTCCCCTTATCCTTTTGAGTTTCATTTATTGCGAGATCCCCAAACGATTAACGCTTTTGCCCTCCCTGGCGGACAAGTGTTTCTCACCGCAGCCTTACTCGGTAAGTTAAACTCCGAAGCCCAACTCGCAGGGGTATTAGGTCATGAAGTGGGTCATGTGATTGGCAGACATGGAGCCGAACATTTAGCCAAACAGCAGTTAGGAGGTGCTTTAGTCAATGCAGTCGGCATTGCTTCTAGTGATGGATCTGGTGGTCAACAGGCAGCCATTTTAGCTCAGGCAGTCAATCAAATGGTCAACCTTAAGTATGGTCGAGAAGACGAATTAGAAAGCGATCGCCTGGGATTTCAGTTTATGACCCAAGCAGGCTATAACCCCGTGGGGATTGTTGAATTAATGCAAATTTTGGACGATGCCAGAGGCAATGCAGGAGGGCAGCCAGAATTCATGAGTACCCATCCCGATCCAGGCAATAGAATCGAGCAATTAACTGCAATTATAGAGCAAACCTATCCTAATGGTGTTCCTGGTCAACTACTCGAAAATCAAGACCGTTTTGCCAGAATAGTTAGCCCTCGTCTTTGATTTATAAATAAAAACTAAGAACTAAAAAAATATGGATATAACTACTATTTACTGGATTGTCTTAGCTGTCATGGCGATTGGCGTAATCGGAGCCATGATTCCTGGACTTCCTGGCAGCAGCATTATTTTACTGGCTATTCTAGGTTGGAGTATCTTTACTGGCTTTGCAGGTATTGGCTGGCCGATGATTTTGATCTTTGTGGTCTTAATTTTGAGTGCGGGAGTTGAGTACCTGGCTTTATATTTTGGGGCGCAACAGTCTGGGGCGAGCAAATGGAGCCAATATGGAGCGATCGCGGGGATGGTCTTAGGCTTCGTGGGTTTACTCCCTGCCTTACCCTTCGGTGGGCCTTTAATTGGAGTACTCCTGGGGGCGATCATCGGCGCTTTTGTGGGGGAATATCTCTATCGTGGCAATTTGCAAGGTTCCGAACGGATGCAGCAGGCTCTTAAGGCAAGTGCGGGGATTGTTGTCGCTTCTTTGATTGGCAATATTATTGAAGCATTGCTAGCAGCTTTAGCCGTGGCGATATTTATCTATTCCACCTGGTCTTGGGTATTTGCTTAACTCTCCAAACTATTTTTTACTAATCGACGTGGGGGAATCTTCTTGCCAAAAGACAATGGTGTCGTCTAGCGGTTTAAGAGTAGTTTGAGGGTAATAAAAAGCGAGAATTTGCTCGGCTGACCAGCCTAGTTTGGCTAGATTATAAGAACCATACTGACTTAAACCTACCCCATGACCAAATCCGCCACCGATAAAGCTGTAGCCGTTAATTTCCTTGGCATCATTCTTGGCATTGTTATAGATCGGTTCTAAGTAGAAGAAAGTGCTGCGGGGTGGCTCTAAGGCGCTACGAATTTCGTTTTTGTGGAGCTGTAGTTGACCAATATCGGTTTGAATATTCAGGGCAAGAATTCGACCAGAGCGCGATCGCTCTTTGACCTCCATCGACTCGATGGTCTTAAATTCTGCTAGAGGGTGGTGGGTTTTACGTAAATATAGCTGCAAATCTTGATTTAAGTCAGCAATACTACGGGTCTTATGCCAGCGAAATACCCTTGATTGGCCTGTCTCATTAAATCCCTTGGTTAAACCAATAAAATGGCGAAAGGCTTGCTCATTATCTAGAGGATATTTCAGCAGATCCCAGAATGGTTTGGGGGCATCAATGATCGGCTGGAGATAGGGTCGTTCAGCACCGTTCCAAGTATCCTCAAAGCTAGCGGTAACACCCCCTGTAGTAGAAGAATATAGCGCATCAATTAGCTCATTGTCGTAGGTGAGAACTAGTCCTGCGGTTTTAGCGATCGCGCGATCGCTAATGGTATTAGTATCTTTTAAGCCGTAATAGACCTGACAATGAACCGTGGCGCATAATTGATAGTCATCCACCTCAAAACGTCTCAGGTTTCGGAGGGCATAAGTACGAGCAATAATACTTTGGGCAGCCACCGCTTGAGGAGGAGCATTTTGGCCAATTTCGTAGGGAACAACGCCCCGTAAGTAGGTTTCTAGAGGAACTTGATTAACTAGGGTAAATTCCCCATGAGCATTGGGCTGGAGTCTGAGACTGCCACCATATATTCTGGCTTCCTGGGGTTGTTCCGTAGTGTTGACTTTCACTAAGTCTTTGCCACTGGTAATTTCCACTTCGTCCTGATTATATTTCCGTCCTTCAATTTCCAAGACAATATCAGGTTCTTGATAGAGAATTTTCGTATCCAAATAAGGATCTTCATAACCGTTGGCTTTTAAGCTGTGTAATAACCAACGACGAACTAAGGGAGTCTGATAGACATCTCGTTTTGCCCAGACTTGCCAGCGTCCAGGTTGAGCCACTTCCACCTCGATGCCGAGCTTTTTCCAAGCATTAGCACTATCTTCAGCGGTTTCAAAAGTCGAGCGATCGCTCAAAATCAATTTTTCAGCTAACTTAGGCTGAGGTAGACGAGCGGAATCCACCTGCAAAACTACTTTCTGAGTCTTAATGGGTGCAGCGTTAGCCTGACCAGGAAAACTTACCTGTAAAGTGTCTCCTACAGTACTTTGAACCGTCACTTGCTTAATCTCAGGATCGCTCTCAATTATGGGAGCAGCGCCCAACCGCTGAATAATGCCGATTGCCAATTCAATAGCTTGAGTTTTTTGTTCAGCAGCGATCGCCGATTCCCAACTGCTGAAACTACCTAATAGCAATATACCTAGATAAATCGTTATTTTAAACATTCTCTGACTCCAAAGTTTTTTAGCTTTTAGCTTCTAGCTCTTAGCTTCTAGCTTTTTTCATACAAAGCGTTAAACAAAAAAAAGTAAGAAGTTGGGATAATTTAACTTCTTACTACTGTACGGACGTAATTTTCGTCCGTTCCATGTAACGTCTCTACTTTATCTGTTCCCTAACTCCCTAATCCCCTAACTCCCTAATTCCCCCATTCCTCATTCCTCACTGCTTTCAATCAACGTTTCTCCGTTCATCATGCGCTTGGCGGCTTTTAACAAATCATCCTCTACATAAGGTTTAACAAAGTAACCATTCGCTCCGCGAGAAGCAGCGATATTACGCATTTTTTGTGCGCCACGGGAGGTCAACATGGCGATGGGTAAAGAAGATAATTTCTCATCCTTCTGGAGCTGTGATAGCAGTTCTAAGCCATTCATACGGGGCATTTCGATATCGCAAAAAGCGAGATCGCACTCCAAACCATCACGGAGTTTATCCCAGGCTTCCTGACCGTCTCTAGCTTGTTCGACGCGATAACCAGCATTTCTAAAGGTCATCGAGAGCAATTCCCTGACCGTCACCGAATCATCGATGATCAACACCAAAGGAGCATCCTTAAAGTTAGTATCAGCCTGTTGGGGTCGTTTAGCCTTGACCTTAGCAGATTCCGTTTGCTTATTGGCTTGATTAATCTCAATCAGATGTTTTGCCACATCCATCAAGTCTTTTTCGGTATAGGGTTTAGTTAGGTAAGCCTTCGCTCCCAAATCATTAGCTATTTGGCGGTGTTTATCCGCACCACGGGAAGTCAGCATCGCTACAGGGATAGATTTGAGTTCGCTATCTTGATGGAGGTTCGATAATAATTCCAAACCATTCATCCGAGGCATTTCAATATCACTAAAGATCATGTCACACTGTAAGCCACCACGGAGTTTATCCCAGGCTTCCTGACCATCTCTAGCTTGCTCGACGCGATAACCTAGCTTATTAAAACTCATGGACAGCAATTCGCGAACCGTAATAGAGTCATCCACCACTAGCACCATCGGTTCTTGCTGAATGTTTTCCGCTTGAGCCTGTCTAACATCTCCCGCACCAGCCAGAATATCAAAGCCAATTTCAATTGTTCTCTTACCTTGAGCAATCTCTATCAACTCTAAAACATCCCCAATGGGCATGATCGAACCATCTCCCAAAACTGTTGCCCCAGCAATACCTGGTGGCTTGGCAATAGGACCATCAATTTGCTTAATTACAATTTCTTGTTCTGCCCTAACTTCATCTACTTCGATCGCCAGTAAATTATCTAAACTACGCAGAATTACGACAGCAATTGTATCATCGTTGTTCTGATTGGCATTATAGATCCCTGCTCGACGGATCTGACGATTGTAATTGAGCAAGGTGTTTAAAGGTCTGAGGGGTAATAGAGCATCTTTCCAGACAATGCAGCGCACCCCATTGGCGTTGGTTTCAATATCACTAGGTAAATATTCTTTAGTGTCTTCTACACCATCGATGGGGAAAGCAATCTTAGCATTGTTATCAACACAGGTTAAGGCTTTACAAATACTCAGCACCAGAGGTAGCCGAATGGTAAAGGTAGTACCTTTGCCTAGTTGTGATTCTGTACTGACGGAACCGCGAATTTTTTTCAGGTCGGTATTGACCACATCCATACCCACCCCGCGACCAGCAAAGTCATCGGCTTCATCCTTGGTACTAAATCCTGGATGGAAGAGCAGTTCATATACCTGTTGTTCCGATAAATTTTGTGCCGTTGCCCAGGTAATCAGATTTTTCTCAACCGCTTTCTTTTTAACGATCTCGGAATTAATTCCTGCTCCATCATCTCGCACGGTAATCACGGTTTGATTCCCTTGAATGAAAGCCTGAATATAGACATTCCCCGCTTCGCTCTTACCCTGTTTCAATCTGACTTCTGGCTGCTCAATTCCGTGGGAAATGGCATTATTAACCAGGTGAGTCATGGGATTATAAATATGCTCCACAATCATTTTGTCGATTAGCACATCTTTGCCTTCAACATGAAGATTGGTTTGTTTTTTCTGCTTCCGAGAAATATCCCGCACTGCTCTAGGCAAACGGTCTGCCGTCTGTCCAAAAGCGACCATCCGCGAGGAGTTCATCCCATCTTGGAGCTGACCAGTTACTTGACGGAAGGTTTGAGCCACTTTATCAGTTTCATCCACGACAAACTGAATATCCGATGCTGCTTCTTTGACTCGGACGATCAATTCAATGATGTCTTGAGATAATAAATGGAAACCTGTAAAACGATCCATTTCTAGAGCGTCTAACCCTTCTCCTGGCGGTTTTTCTTCAACCCTTCCCGATCCTCCTGCTGCGATCGCCGAATTAGCACGAGACTGGCGACTAGCCATCAAAGCACCCTCTAAAAGCGATCGCTCATACAGATCATGCATTTTGGCTCCAGCTTCCCCTAGGGACTGAACATGACCCAATAGGTTATCGAGAAAGCGACGCAATCTTTCTTGGTCATCCTCTAGTCGATTCCGCTTAACCACCAATTCCCCGATCAGATTATTCAGGTCATCCAGTTTACGTACTGAAACCCTCATGGTCTGGTCAAAAACTGGCGATGCCGAGGCATCAGGGGGTTCAATGTTGGCTACCGCAGGTTGCGATCGAGGAATAGGCGCAGGGCTAATGATGGGGAGTTCCGCTGGAGATTCATTGTCTAATAGAGAATCTAGATCTAGGGAACTCGTAGCCGAATCTAGAGAGCTTTCTAGGTCATCCAACCCACCCATAGACTCTTTCATCAAATCATCTAGAGATTCACTGTCAGGCTCCAAAGATAATAAATCAAGGTCATGATCGCTATCCAGACTATCCAGACTATCCAGGCCATCTAGGCCATCCAATTCTCCGACAGGATCGCTGATCAAATCATCTAGGGATTCACCATCGGACTCCAAAGATAATAAATCAAAGTCATGATCTAGCCCCTCTAGATCGTCTAGATCATCTAATCCGCCATCGGCTAAAGCGCCTAGTGAATCTGCTGCGTCTGCATCGATTAAATTTGGTTCTTCCAAATCGCCTAAATTATCCAAATTCATTTCAGCGAAGGATTCCTCTGAGAGATCCGATTCTACTGAGTTATCTAAATTATCAAGCTCTAGATTATCAAGAGCCAATTCAGCATCACTAAAAGCAGCAACAGGAGTCACATCTTCCAAATTCGTCTCCACCGACAGTTCAGCTACGACCTCTGGTTCTAGAGAGATTTCTCCTGGATTAGCTACCTCGTCGATTTCTGACTCAACTAGTAGATCATGGTCGCTATCATCCCAGTTCGACTCTCCTGCTTCCTCCTCAGCCCACTCGTCTACCATCATTTCATTGCTTGCCGAATCCTTTGATTCACTATTTGATTCACTATCAACGGCAGCATCCATTACTGGCTCAGATTCTGTTGAATCTAGATTACGAAAGTCCCAGTCATCCAGATCTAGGGGCGCGCCACTCTTTTTAGGAGGCTTGATCGTACTATCAGCATCCAGATTTTCTAAAGCTTCAGCATCGTTTTTGGCTGCGGCTTCCACGGAAATAAATTCGGTCACAAACTCAGCATCTTCATCCTGATCATGAATCGTTTTCCATAAATCTATTGAATTTTCTTCTTTCCCCTGTCTAGCATTGGAAGTTGACAATGATTCATCGAGATTATCATTTCCATCGATAGGCTTATCTTGACTGTTCATACTTAGTTAGAAGTTATAACTGAATATTGCTGAATTGCTCGACCTCGGATTGCCAGAAAACTCCAACCTTGTCTTGACGAGTAGTTAGAGATTCCCTTAAGACCCTTGGGGTGTTGTAAATATTTAAAATAGAAGTTAGAACGGGAAATTGAAATTGTTTAGTAAACCATAGTTTAGTTAAGTCTATTAATCTGAATTATATAGTCGGCTACACATTTTATAGTTTGCCCAAAGTTAAGGTATCAAATTAAGTTTGGCGATTAAAAATAGAGTTCCCTCGAATAATCTGTTATGCTCTGTTTCTCCCTGCTTTGATTAGCATCATTTTAATACCTGTGAATCAACGCTCGTTACCTTAGCCTGTATGAATGAGTCTACTGCAACCTTATTGATTTCTTGTCCTGATAGCCCAGGACTCGTCGCCAAAATTGCCAACTTTATTTATGCTAATGGAGGCAATATTATTCATGCCGACCAGCACACCGATTGCGCTACAAGTTTATTCCTGATTCGTATTGAATGGCAACTCAAAGGCTTCAATTTACCTCGTGAAGCGATCGCTACAGCCTTTTCAGCGATCGCCAAACCCCTTTCTGCTACTTGGCAGCTACACTTTTCGGATACTCGACCGAAGATTGCTGTTTGGGTAACTAAACAAGATCACTGTCTCTGGGATCTACTCTGGCGGCATCAAGCTCAGGAATTACCTGGAGAGATTGCCCTGATTATGAGTAATCATCCTCAGTTAGAAGCGATCGCACAACAGTTTAAGCTCGATTTTTACCATCTACCCATCACCAAAGAGAATAAAGCCGAGCAAGAGGCTAAACAACTGGAGCTTTTGACGCAATATCACATAGATCTGATGGTTTTGGCTAAATATATGCAGATTCTTAGCCCAGATTTAATTAATAGTTTTCCGCAAATTATTAATATTCATCACTCGTTTTTGCCTGCTTTTCCTGGGGCAAAACCCTATCATCGCGCCCACACCAGAGGAGTTAAGATTATTGGTGCAACGGCTCACTATGTCACTCCAGATCTTGATGAAGGGCCAATTATTGAACAGGAAGTGGTACGAGTCAATCATCAGGATACTGTTCAAGACCTGATTCGTAAGGGGAAGGACTTGGAGCGACTAGTGCTATCTCGCGCCGTAAGATTTCACCTCCAAAACCGTGTCCTCGTTTACGACAACAAGACTGTTGTTTTTAGCTAGTAGGTTGGGTAGAACCAAGCGTGAAACCCAACAAAATCCTTTAATAGTTGGGTTTCGCGCCTTAACCCAACCTACGATCTAATTTTATTTCTAGCAAGTGTAATTGTTCATTAAGAAACGGTTCCGCAATGTATGTGAGGGACTTCAGGACTGAGATAATAAAGAAGCTTTGCGACCGCAATAAGCTATAAGCTGTAATCAATAGGGGTTTTAATCCCCAACTGATGGTCGTCAACCTATAGACGATGAAGCATTGAACCCACAAGCTAGAAAGGCGTAGGTTTGTCGCAGCTAGTCAATTAAAAAGCTTAAAGCTTAGGGCTTAGAGCTTATAGCTTTTGATCAAAAATAAATATTATTCTGGGGTTGAGTTATGAGTAACAGCAACATCAACAACACTCGTAATGTAGCTATTGTAGGCCCATACTCTAGCGGTAAGACGATATTACTCGAAAGTATTTTATTTGTAACCCAAAGAATCTCTCGTAAGGGTAGGATCGAGGAGAAAAATACGGTTGGAGATAGCTCAACCGAAGCACGCGATCGCCAGATGAGTGTCGAACTATCCGTTGCCGATACTGAGCATCAAGGAATTAAGCTGACCTTTTTAGACTGTCCTGGGTCGGTGGAATTTGTCCAGGAAACCGATAATGCTTTAGTGGGTGCTGGTGTAGTGGTGATAGTTTGCGAGCCATTAACTGATAAGGTTTTAACCCTCGCTCCGCTATTTAAGTTTCTCGATGACTGGGAAATTCCCCATTTAATATTTATCAACAAGATGGATCGTTGTTCCTATGGCTACAGGGAAATTCTCCAGGGGTTAAAAGCGGTTTCCAGTCGTCCTCTAGTGCCACAACAGTACCCCATTCTTCAAGGGGAGCAATGTATTGGCTATATTGACCTAGTATCGGAACAAGCCTATCAATATCATCCACAACAGCCTGCCGATCCCATTGCTCTACCAGCAGATTTAGCAGAATTGGAACAAATTACCCGTCAGGAAATGTTAGAAACCCTGGCTGAATTTGACGATCATTTGCTGGAAGAATTAATTGAAGAAATCGACCCACCCCAAACTGAAATACTCCAGGATCTCAAACAAGAGCTAAGTGCCGACTTAATTGTGCCTGTCTTTTTTGGCATAGCAGGGGAGGATTTTGGCGTTCGTCCCCTACTCGATGCTCTAGTCAAAGAAGCTCCGTCTCCTGAAGTTACGGCTCAACGTCGTGGTTTGGAGGCTAATGCAGCAACAGTAGCTGGCGATACTGGCGATACGATCGTGCAGGTCTTAAAAACCTATTTTACTGCCCAGGGTGGACGTTTATCCCTAGTTCGGGTTTGGCAGGGAGAACTTACCGAAGGCATAATCCTGAATGGGGAAAGAACTAGTGGTATTTATCAATTGCGCGGGCAACAGCAGACCCCTCTGGCTAGGGCATCGATGGGCAGTATCGTGGCTCTTGGTAAATTGGAACATGCTGCTACAGGAGATACCCTAGTTAATGCTAAAGAATCAGTTACCCCCCTACCTCAAGCCGAGAAAATCCCTCCCGTCTACGCTCTGGCGATCGCTCCACAAAACCGCAAGGATGAAGTCAAACTTAGCAGTGCTTTGGGTAAACTTTTGGCAGAAGATCCATCCTTGCATTGGGAACAGCACGGCGATACCCGCGAAGTAATTTTATGGGGACAAGGAGAAGTTCATCTTCAGGTTGCTTTGGCTCGTCTTGAACGCAAGTACAACTTGCCCATGAGTACCTGTTTACCTCAAATCCCCTACAAAGAAACTATTCGTCGTTCAACAAACTCCCACGGTCGTTATAAACACCAGAGTGGTGGACATGGTGCATTTGGTGATGTCTATCTCGATATCAAACCCTTGGGTCGAGGAGAGGGTTTTCAATTCCATCAAAACATTGTCGGCGGAGTCGTGCCACGGCAATATATACCAGGAGTGGAGACAGGAGTGAGAGAATACTTAGCCCACGGCCCTCTCGGTTTTCCCGTCGTTGATGTTGATGTGACCTTAACTGATGGTTCTCATCACTCGGTAGATAGTTCGGAGCAAGCATTTAAACAGGCAGCTAGAATCGCCATGACGGAAGGAATGACCCAGTGTAATCCTGTCCTGTTAGAGCCAGTTTTAGAAATTACCGTTTCTGTACCGAATGATTTTACTGCTAAAGCTTTACAGCTAATTACTGGCAAAAGGGGACAAATTCTAGGCTATGACCGCATCCCCGACTGGCATAGTTGGGATCTGGTCACAGGTTACTTACCCCAAGTCCAAATGCATGATTTTATTATTGAATTACGCTCTTTAACTTTGGGAGTGGGCTTTTTTAAATGGAAAGCCGCTCATTTACAAGAAGTTCCCGATAACCTAGCTCAAAATATATTGACTACCGCTAGTTAGCCGTTAGTTAGTTATGATTCTATTGTTTATTTAATCAAATTTTAAGATGACCTCCCGTACAACCTCCCCAAAACGTTCTAGTTTTCGACCACGTAAACAATTTGGACAACACTGGTTGCGGGATGAAACAGTCTTAGATCGGATTATTATTGCTGGGGAATTAGCCGAAAGCGATCGCGTTCTCGAAATTGGGCCAGGAACGGGTAATTTAACCCACCGATTACTATCAATAGTTGCTGCTTTAGTTTCCGTAGAAATTGACCGAGATTTATGTAAAAATTTGGTGCATAAATATGGTGAGCAAGATAATTTTCTCTTGATTCAAAATGATTTTTTACAATCAGATCTACCACCATTCCTCAAAGATTTTCCTCGGTTTCAAAACCCCAACAAAGTAGTAGCTAATATCCCCTACAACATCACAGGGCCGATCCTGACCAAGTTACTCGGCAAAATTGCCTCTCCTGCATCCCAGCAGTATGAATCAATTGTGTTACTGGTGCAAAAAGAAGTAGGCGATCGCTTGGTAGCTATTCCAGGGAGCAAAGCCTATGGAGCATTATCAATTCGGGTACAGTATCTAGCTAGTTGTGAACTGATTTGTGATGTTCCTGCCAGGTCTTTTTATCCTCAACCAAAGGTAGATTCAGTGATCATTAGATTGCGCCCCAGAACCCTCGAACATCCTGCTAATAATCCACGGCAATTAGAAACATTAATTAAGCTGGGTTTTGCCAGCCGACGTAAGATGTTGCACAATAATTTAAAAAGTCTCATTAAGATTGCCGATTTAACTCCCATCTTGGAGCAACTTAAGTTTAATCCGCAATGTCGCGCCGAAGATTTAAGCTTAGAAGAATGGATTTTATTAAGTAATGTTTTAAGCTCTAAGTTTTAAGCTCTAAGCTCTAAGCTCTAAAGAATCAGTGTAGGACCATCACGTTATCCATGTCTAATTACGATCGCATTTATACTACAGTTCGCCAAATACCTTGGGGCAAAGTGGCTACCTACGGACAAATTGCTGATCTGGCTGGACTATATGGCAAAGCTCGTTTAGTGGGGTATGCCCTGTTTCGGGTGCAAATAGCGGATGACATTCCCTGGCATCGAGTAATTAATGCTCAAGGAGAAATATCCTATTCTTTTCAACGTCAGGGTGGAGATTATTTACAAAAGGTATTGTTAGAAGAAGAAGGCATCGAGTTTAAAAGCAACGGCAAAATTGACCTGAACAAACATCGTTGGCAACCAAATTTCAATTCCGCTAGTATTAACTAAATATAAAGATTATTCAAACTTTTTTGTATATACTAAGTATAGTTGTTGTATATACTTTGAATATTTAAAATGACGATCAAGCAAAAGATTAGTACTTGGGGTAACTCTCTTGGAATTAGATTACCGCAAACGTTAATAAGTCAAACTGATTTGAAGGAAGGAGATGAAGTAACCGTTACCGTAGATTGTGGCAATATTATTTTATCCCCTAGCAAGCCTAGCTACACACTAGAGGAATTATTAGAAGGTGCTACTCCTGATCTGCAACATGAGGAAGTAGATTGGGGTGAATCGGTAGGAGAAGAGATTTGGTAGAAATAAGCAATCGTGTTCCAGAAAGAGGCGATATTATTAAACTTCAGTTGAATCCAAAAGTTGGTTCAGAACAAGCAGGGTTTAGACCTGCTATAGTTATCTCTCCTTCAGCGTATAATCAAATATCTAATCTAATTTTAATTTGTCCGATCACTGGCAAAAGAAAAGGTTGGAGATTTGAAGTTGCTCTGCCAAATAACATGAAGACTTTTGGCGTAGTATTATCAGATCAAATAAAGACAGTAGACTGTAGCAAAAGAGAAGCTATTTTTATCGAATCATCTTCTATTGAATTGATGGATGAAGTCTTAGCAAAAATAAAAACTTTGACGAAGTAATTGATGTTACGCA
>JBEANW010000575.1:0-3873 GCA_041165225.1 Cyanobacteriota bacterium
TGCTTATGTAGCGGATAATTTCTTCGCTTAAGTTCAGAAAATAAGGAAGCCTACCCATTTAACTTGGGTAGGTCTTTCTTTCGTGGTTATCACAAAAGTTAAATCATCACCGCCCAATATAGCTTACTTAAATGAGTTTTTGCTTAATTAACAGATGTTACGTAAAACAATGAGAAATAGATAGTTTCAGTAAGTTATCCTAAAGGATACACTTCGTTATGAAAATAGATCAATAAACCCCTTTCCCTTTTCCCCTTTCCCCTTTCCCAGCCTGAGCAGATTAATTTGTTTCTTGAAAGTTAATTAACAGCTAGATCAATATATTGGGTTGTGGCATGAACTAGGGGTAATAATGCCCCTGTTTGCTCTGTGCCGTTAACCCCCAAATCGCTATGACAGAGGAATATTTTTTCTGTTGCTCTAGCCATCACGTCCCGTAAAATTCGCTCTAAACGTTCTTGATCTAGAGCGTATTCATCTTCAGGCATCCAGGTTTTCCCCGTCCACTGCTTAAGAAATAAGGGTGCAGCAAATAGGGTAGCAGCACCACCTTGTGACCAGAGAGGAGAGCTAGCATCTAACCAAAATTGCCAACGATGGGACGATCGCTCTTGGCGATATTGAAAGACAGTCGCCAGGGTAATGGCTTCTGGGGGCGGAAAAAATTGCCTTAATGGTCGTGGATTGGCGGTAATTGTTCCCCGACGCAGAAGCTGCATAAATTGAGCAACAGTGGCAGTTTGGCTTTGAAAGCTGGGTTCATTTTGTCGCAATCGGCGGTCTACTTCCCAGAAGTGTTGAGCAGTTTCCATTAGTTCTCGCAGTATGGCTAGGCGATCGCTGGTTAAAGTACTGCTGTTTAAAAACTGTTCAATGGCTTCGGATAATAAGATGGTCGGAGTTAGAAAGCTTTGTTGCTGTTGACGAATTTTACTCCCTTCAATCCAGTGGACAATTTTTTGATAGGCATTGGTGGCTTGGTGTCCTAAACGATCCCAACGGGGAAAGGTTTCTACCGCTGATAGATAAGGATGCTCAGGGTCTACATAGTAGCAGTAGTCGGCAATTAAACCCGCTCTGACTGGATCGATCTGGGATTGACTAAAGACAGTTAACATTTCAGCGATCGCATCCCGTTCCACCAAGCGTCCTAAATCGCTATAGACTAAGCCGAGCAGGGTCAATAAACTTCTGACTAGGGGAGAACTAATGATGGGGCGCTGTTCATTGAGGGGTCTTACCGCAATATTTTGGGCAGCTAAAATTTCAATGAGGCTGTAGCGGGCAATTTCATCTAAACCAGGAGCGATAATGGCAATTTCTGAGGGCTTAATGCCTTGCTGTTGTACCGCTTGAATAACGATTTCTCCAGTCTGGCGCAATAATTCTGCACGGGAAATGGTTTGTAAGGATTGGATGGTATCAGGGGCAGATACTAGATATGCAGTTGCTGTTACCAGCTCAACTGCGGTATCAGCAAATTCTGTTCCCAGGTTATAGCTAACAGGGGTAAGTTCTTCCTGCTCACAAGAAGATGCTAACCCCGCCAGGTAATCTGGATCGGCATTTAAGCCCAGGCGAGTTTTGCCCTGGGGATTATAGGTAAATACAGCGGATGCTCCTTGTTCTAGCATCACTGCAAATAAATCACGAGCGATCGCAGGATAGTCATCGACATCATCGGCAAATATTGCCTGATAACGAGTCTTTAAATGTTGTTGATACTGTGCATTAGGCAGCAAATAACGCCAGTAAAGCTCATAGATTAAACCATAGGTCAATAAACCCCGATCTAAACACCAGCTTCGCCACAGCAGCAGTAATTCTCCCATTCTTTGAGCAAGGTGATGATCCTGAGCCAGATCAATCCCTGACATCCCCTCTTGCAAGATCAGGGCGATATCTTCGGTGGGGACACCACTCGCCCCCGCCAGTTGCATCAGATCCAAAGTTTGACGCACCAAGCGATATTCCTGCTCCACCTCACACAATTCCAGCCAATCTGGTTGATTACGCCATAGCTGAGTAGCTAATTCCTGTTCCGTTTCGGGGCGGAGTCTCAGGGCAAACTGCGCCTTGAGCTTTAACTCTTCAAAAATCAGCGGAAAAAATAACATCACCTCATCGGCAATAAAACCCACGGGAGTTTTGCACACCACAGGATAAGTACCATCTACCGCTAGCACCAGGCGATCGCTTAACCCACGCCGATTTTGATTATTGGCAGCAAAGACTAAGATCGCCGAGGTTAAATTGGCGGGGAGAATCTGGGACTTGGGTTTTGCCTGTTGCTGACTCACCCAGCGATAAAATTCCTCAACTAAACGAGAGGTTTTACCCGTGCGAGATGTTCCCACAATCCAAAGAGATAGAATAATCACCATAAACCCCTTACCCGAAATTAAAGATTGATTCCTTTTCCCTTTTCCCTTTCCCCTTTTCCCTCTTAAGATAGATACTTCAGCTAAAATTATCCATTGATCGTGCAGATTAAAACCAATGAAACTTCAAGACATTTTTAACCTGAGCAGACGTTGGTTATCTGCTACTCCCGAAAGAGCTATCGACGCAGCCTATCGGGCAGCAATTAAAATTAAGGCGATCGAAGACGATCATTTTGCAGGACAAATAGTATCTAGCAGCTCGGTGGAATATTCCACCAGCGTCATTAAAGTATTCAAGGGGGACGTTAAAAACTATCTTAATACGATTAATGCGCGGTTGACGGAATTTAAACTTAGTCGTGGTTTATTGATTTTTTCCAATACTCAACCGAATGATTCTAGTCAAAGCATTGTCCGCTACACCAATGGTTTTGATGATACTCGTGAACTGACGGCGATCGAAAAACTAGCCTTCATTGATGCGATTACTGATAAATACAGAACTCCTGGATTTCAAGAACTCGAAATTACTCCAACTCGTCGTTTAACTGAAAACAAAAAAAACCAGCGCATAATTATTAATAAAAATGAGCGAACTATCGCCCTGAATTCATCCCCTAGGGAAAATAATGGCACAGAAGTTGATGCCGAAGGATTGGTTGATAAAACTAGCGTTTTGCCTCGTTCATTTATGCGAACTCTCAATCGGATCAAACAGGAAATTGACCCTAAAGCAGGAGAAACAGAAGAAGAAATAGTTAAAAAGTTTCGTAAAAGCCGTAATAAAACGGCAATTTCAATTCGATTTTTACTGATTCTAATTATTATTCCATTACTAACCCATCAAGTTACCAAAAATATCTTCATTCATCCTTTGGTGCAACAATACTTTGAAGAACATCCCCAAGAAGTTTTATTCATCAATAAAGACCTCGAAGAAGAAGCTTTTATGGAGCTACACCAATACGAAGAAAAGCTGCACTTTAGAACCATGATTGGTTTAATGCCCCCTCTTTCTCCTGAAGCAGAAGAATTAGAAATGAAAGAGAAAGCCGAAGAAATATCCGAAGAGTTTCGCGGACGGGGTATAAATGCCATCAGTAATGTTTTCGCTGATTTCTTTTCCCTATTAGCTTTTGGTAGCATCATTTACTTCTGTAAACGAGAAATTCAAGTTATTAAGTCATTCCTCGATGAAATTGCCTATGGCTTGAGTGATAGTGCAAAAGCTTTCTTGATTATTTTGTTAACTGATATTTTTGTCGGCTATCACTCTCCTCACGGATGGGAAATTATTTTAGAAGGGGTTGCTAGACACTTAGGCTTACCTGAAAGCCGCGATTTTAATTTCTTATTCATTGCTACTTTCCCTGTGATTCTAGATACGGTATTAAAATACTGGATCTTCCGCTATCTAAATCGTATTTCACCTTCTTCTGTTGCTACTTATAAAAATATGAATGAGTAAATATATCGATAGCAATATGCT
>JBEANW010000576.1:0-5906 GCA_041165225.1 Cyanobacteriota bacterium
AATTAATTGGCATTAGCATCAGTCCCTGTGGTGTCAGTCCCAGAGTTAATATCGTTTGTGTCATCTGAACTATTACTATTGCTGTCACTATTGCTATTGCTGTCGATACCGCTATCGGTACTACTACTGCTATCACTAACTCCGCCATCAATACTAGTCGTACTGTTCGTGTCATTCGTATCTATTTCCTGAAGAATTTCTTCATTTCTAGCATCTATTTCCTCACTAGCGCTTCCAGTACTAGTAGCACCAGTATCGCCCCCTCCCACAGCACCAACACCACCAGTAGTATCAGTGCTGCCAGTAATGCCACTGCTATCGGTACTACCGCTGTTACTTGAGCCTTCATTGCTACAAGCAAAAAGTAGTGCAGACATAAGAATTGCTATAAATAATCGACTCATAATATTTGCTTTAAGTATTTTTACGTAATAATATATTCTCTCTGATACCTTATCAAACTAAAAATTAATTTATCGAAAACGTTAATTCCTAGAATCTCTATGGGTAAGCAGATTAATTTATAAAACCTAAGCCCTTCCGAGAATCAGGCTTTTTGCTGTTGATACAACGCCTTGAACTTTCGTTGTTGTACTTTGTGATCCACGATCGCCTCAGGATAGTCTGTACCCGCTCTTTCTAAGGGCGGAATTTTGCCTGTAACTAAATACTCAGTATCCAGGGAACTTATTTCCGTGACCCACTCGCGAATGTATTCCCCGTCCTGGTCAAATTTAGCGGCTTGGGAGGCAGGATTAAAGATTCTTAGGGGTTTTGGGTCCATGCCACTGGAGGCACTCCACTGCCAACCACCATTATTAGCTGATAAATCACCGTCGTAGAGCTTTTGCATAAAATACTTTTCTCCCCAGCGCCAGTCAATAATTAGATCTTTAGTCAAGAAACTGGCGACAATCATACGACAACGGTTGTGCATCCAGCCTGTTTCGTTTAGCTGACGCATAGCTGCATCCACAATGGGGTAACCTGTTTTCCCCTCACACCAGGCTTTAAACTTTGTGGGGTCGTTCTCCCAAGGAAAATGCTTAAATTCCTGGCGATATGCACTCTCAGCGAGTTCGGGAAAGAAAAACATACAGTGCTGATAGAATTCTCGCCAAGCGAGTTCCTTTTGCCAAGTTATAACTCCAGCCTTCGCTTCATCACTACGACAGTTGTTGGCAACTTCAAGGGTAGCTTGCCATACTGTGCGAATGCCGATCGCTCCAAACTTCAGACCAGCGCTTAACTGTGACGTACCATCAATATAGGGAAAATTACGCTCTTCGTCGTAACAATAGATCGTGCGATCGCAAAATTCCTCCAACTTTTCTTTCGCTGCGGTTTCTCCAGGAGTTAATAACAACGGATAGTCCCACTCATAACCTAGATCTTTGGCAGAGGGTAAAGCGATCGCTCCTGCTGCTTCGACGGTCTTAATTTCAGCCTGGGATAACCCCTTTAGTTGTTTAATCTCTTTCGCTATCCCTGCTTTATCGGCACTGATCCAACTCCGCCAAAATGGCGTGTAAACCTTATAGGGTGAGTCTGAAGACTTGGTTAAAATCTCTCCTGGAGCGTGTAATAGCTGATCCCAAAAATTCTGAGTTTCAATACCTGTGGTGACTAGAGCATCTTTAACTTGGCGATCGCGCTCTTGAGCATAGGGTTCCACATCTAAATTCCAGAACACAGCTTTTGCCTGAAGAGTTTTAGCTAACCGAGGAATAGCTGTGGCAGGTTCACCCTGAATAATTAATAATTGACTACCAAGCTGTTGATAACTTGAGCGTAACTCTTGTAAACAGCCAATCATGTAGGTAACTCTGGCTGGCGCAATATCATCTCTGTTGAGAATAGCTGGATCGAGACAAAACAAACCAATTACCTGATTGCTTTGCTCGGCTGCGGTGCTTAATCCCAGGTTGTCAGAAATTCGTAAATCGCGACGATGCCAAAAGAGTATTAAATCGGACATGAGTAATCAAATGCTTTTCCGTTGTTTATCTTAGCGCTTTTTTAGTTCGGATGAACTTATTTTGAAGCGAAGCAAGTCTAATAACTGATGGCTGTTAACTGTTGACTGATTAAATTAAAAGCGATCGCTTTTCCAGGAAAGAATTGCGATCGCTTCTAGTTCAAAAATCCCATAGGACCGAGTCTTAACTGACAGTTACGTCTTTTACCAAACAATAAGGGCGACTGTAGGATAAAGGAGATTCCAAAGAATGTTGTACTAAAAAATCGGGATTGCTCATGATCTTTGCCGTTGCGCCATCATAAACAATCTTGCCTTGACTTAAAACAACCGTGCGATCGCAAAGTTCCAAAGCCATATCTAAATCGTGAGTTGCCACTAATTGAGTGAGAGCTAAGGTTGTCAACAGTTCAATCAATTGACGACGAGAACGGGGATCTAATTGGGCAGAAGGTTCATCCAAAACTAAGACTTGGGGTTTCATTGCCAATACTCCAGCGATCGCAACTCGTTTTTTTTCGCCTCCCGATAAATTCTCGGTATTTCTTGCCCCATAATGTTCGGGATCGATATCCACCATCATCATGGCTTGTTGAACCCGCTGGGCTAACTCTTCGCCTTGACAACCACAATTTTTGGGGCCAAAAGCAACATCATCCCAAACTGTTGGCATAAATAGCTGATTATCAGGATTTTGAAAGACTAAGCCCACAAAATTACGCACATCCCGTAAATTATCAGCATCTATCCACCATTTGCCGATTTTGATCCTCCCTGATTGGGGCAAAATAATACCATTGAGGTGCAATTGTAGAGTGGACTTACCCGAACCATTAGCACCAATTAGGGCTACACGCTCCCCCGCTTCAATCGCTAAATTAATGTTGTCTAAAGCTTTAGTTCCATCAGGGTAAGTATAGGTGAGGTTTTCAATAATGATTGGATTATGATGCATTGAAGATTAATGATTAATTTTTAGCCAGTAAACAAGGCAATTTCACCCATGCAATGGGAAACATGCAATCGGAAATTTAATAACTCCGAATTCCGAACTCGACGCGACGTTAGGAGCTAATCCTTTAGGGCGAATTCCGAACTCCCAAGCTACTGTTGCCAATAAATAGACTGTCCCAACAGTGCCAAAATCATAGTTAAAGTAATTACTAGGTAATCCCTTCGTCCACCAGGGGGTACTTTTTCCACTACAGGTACACCCTGATAACCACGGGCTAGCATTGCTTGATAGACTCGCTCTCCTCGCTCGAAAGTACGAATAAATAAAGTACCCATCATGTTGCCAATCACAAATCGCTGCCAAATATTATTGCTAGCCAAGTTACGGGAAGCAGCCGCTTTTCGCATTGCCTGAAACTCTCTGATTAAGACATTTATATAGCGATACATTGATGCGAGGATGGCGACTAACAAGGGAGGGACTCGTAATGCGGTTAACGCATTGAGCAAAGCAGGAACAGAAGTAGTTAGAGTAAGTATGTTGAGGGTGAATAGAGATAATAAAGCCTTGATGGCGACACTACCCAAAACCGTTAGACCTTCTGTGGTAATGCGGAAGATTCCCCAAGACCAAAGAACTTCTCCCCCGTCTCGGAATAACGTTCCCAGTAATACCGCACCAATAAAAGCAAACTCGATCGCAATTCTTTTGAGCAAAACTTTTTTGGTGACACGGCTAAAAAACACTACTCCCAAAACTCCTAAACCGTAGATTGCCCAAGTCCACCAGCGTCCATTAGGGGTAAGAGCGATCGCAAATACCATCAGCAAAGCGCATAATAAACGAGTACGGGGGGCAAGGGAATGCCAAAAAGTGGCTTGTTTGCTATCTATATCTAGATGAAACGCTCCCAGATGTAACAATAGCATTCACTTATGTCCTAAATTGAACTGAATTGAATTAATTTAATTTGCTTGCTCGTCACTAGATTGATAAGCAGGAATATCATCATCGATAGCAGACGAATTTTTGATCACTAGCTTACCGATGCCCCACGCCAAACCAAAAGCAGCTAATGTTCCCACTAAGCCTGCCATTGGTGTTGCTACTGCTTCGGGTACTCCTTTGAGGGCGTATTCATCAAAGACACTAGCAAAAGGTAATTTCTGGGCTGGGGTGTCCTCAGCAGCTTTATGCTCAAATTTTAAATCTTGGGATACACGGTCTAACCCATCTGGATTTGAACTAGCAAAAGGAGAAACAAAAATGGCAATTAGTAAGGCAGTACCTAAGCCAGAGAGGATAAAGGGGAGATTTCCTTTGGGAAGTTTATTATTCATAGAACCTAATTAACTAACAATTAACGCTGTACTAAAGTTTGAGAGCGGGCTAACTTACTGTTACTACCAGGACGGTAAAGCAAGTCTGGTCGAGTTCGCCACACAAAACTAACTACCGCTAAGGTAATCAGGGCTTCACCAATACCAATGAGCAAGTGCCAAAATGCCATAGCCGATATGGCGACATTGAAGGGGATCGTTCCTGATAAGGCTAATTCTAGAGCAACCAAAATCGAAGCAATAAACACACTAGACCAAGCACTTACGGCAGTAGAGATCGCCATACCCCGCCAGCTATCACTACCAACCATCGAGCGAATTGCCCGATAAAGATAGTAACCGCCAAAAGTGCCAATCAAGCCCATATTGGTAATATTTGCCCCTAAGACAGTAATACCCCCATCTTGAAAGACTACTGCTTGCACGATAAACACCACACTTACCACCAAAGCACCTGCCCAAGGGCCGAGTAAAATCCCAGCCAATGTACCCCCTAGTAAATGACCAGAAGTTCCCCCTGGGATCGGAAAGTTGATCATTTGGGCGGCAAAAATAAAAGCTGCACAGACACCCATGATCGGTACTGTCCGCTCTTGATATTTGGCTTGTACTTGATTTAAAGCAACGATAATTAGGGCGATCGCGATCGCCCAAGTAATTAAACTAATTGGTAGGTTTAAAAATCCATCTGGAATATGCATTGCCAAGGAAGGCTGGCTGTTCCAGAATAACCAGTTACTCAAAGACATAATAGATATCACAATAGCAATCGCTTAAATTTCGTAGATTTTGCCAATAACTTAACAATATTCCGTTGAATTATTGTCACTCTCTGGATCTTAAGTATTTTTACGGACAAAAGCATCCCTTGGGGGGGGATAAGATCTCAAGTTTTAACTAAAAATTAAGCTTTCAAGCTCTGAATTGGGTATCTTCATCAGAAAAAATAAGAAAAAAATTAATCTGCTGAGGCTGGGGAAAGGGGAAAAGAAAGCTAAAGACTAAAAACTTTTTCCTAAACTGACAAGCTTTGCAAATACTTCATCAAAAGTTTAACTTAACTGCATAATTTGACTGCAAAAAACATCATAAAATGAATTTATTATTAATCCCAATCTAAGTACTTAGATTACTTTTGCTTGCTAAGATCTCAGTAATTAATTGTCATTATTCAATTGTTTTGGTGATATGAAAAATATTTTTCAGGGGAACAATGATTTTATAGCCCTGTCCTGATGCCGTTAATAAATTGATATGTGGAAAATATTTAATAGCAAAGTTTTTTTATTAATTAGTCTTGCTGCAATATCAACAGTAATAGGTGTGGAAACTTTACTCGATGCCAGTAAATCTATTGCTGATCCTGCCAATTATAAAAGCAATAAAAACCAGGTATCCTCCGCCAAAATACCTCTAGCTTTAGGTAATCCTCCCGTAAATACTCGTAATAGCTTTTTGATGGCTTCCGACTTGCTTGATCGCCACCAGGGAGGAGCAGCACTGGCAGAACTTGAGGGTTTGGAGCAAGAATATCCCCTCTTAGCAGCCCATATTCTTCTGGCTAGGGGTCAGGCATATCAGCTAGAACAAGACTATCCAGCAGCAGTTGCAGCTTGGCAACAGGTAGTGGCGA
>JBEANW010000577.1:0-5019 GCA_041165225.1 Cyanobacteriota bacterium
ATTAACTAGACAGCGATAGAGATGAATCCCTTCGACAATCTCATATTTGGGTGCTGAACCAAATTCCACAGTCAGCAAATGAATTTCTTACCCCAGTTTAATAATTTCTGGATACAATTCCGCCACATGGCGAGCAATGCCACCAACGATACGGGGGGGAAATTCCCAAGCTAGTGCTAAAATTTTCATCCTTTTGATCCCTCACGCGATCGCACTGTGGATAGCTACAACTCTACCTGACTTAGGTCTTCATAAATAAAGTTTGAAACCTATTTTAAGTTTTTTTTAAATTTCTAATGATGCTCAATTATTGATTTGCCAGCAAGATCAGGCTAATTTTAAATCCAAATGTCAGATGAAAATTACTGTTCTAATTTAAGCACACCCCCTAGCAGACTGTCCCTAGTTGAGGCTTTCAATCCTCTGCCCTTAAGGGAGCGAGCCTCCAATTTTAAAGCAAGAACTGTAACAGCAATGAGCCGATACTACCCATAAACTTTCCTACCTGTCCATGTCCTCCTGATTGGGCAGCCTGATGATCTTCGGCTTCTTGAATCAGATTCATTTGCTGTTGAAAATTACTGGCAGTTTGTAAACCTAATTTATGTTTTTGTTTTTTAAACAGATCGACAGCTATCTGCGTATTTTTTTGGGCTGCTGCTCGATAATCAAAATTATATTGAATAATCGCTAAACCCAAGTAAGGGGGGGCTAGTTCAGGATCGAGTTTAATCGCTTTTTGATAATTGGCGATCGCCCCTTGATAGTTACCACTTTCAGCTTCTCGGACACCCCAACGGTGAAATTGCTCCGCAGAAGCAGCGGTAGTCGCCAAACCTTTGATGCCATCCAAGTGAGCCGAATCAAGATCTACTCCTTCTAAGGTTGCATTGTCCACATAAGCATTTCTCAAATCTGTCCCCGTCAACTTTGCCCCTGTGAGGTTCGCCCCTGTGAGGTTCGCACCATATAGAGATGTTCCTTCGAGATCCGCCCCTTGAAGATCTGCCCCCTTAAGATTAGCTTGACTCAAATTAGCCCCTGCCAAATTAGCCCCTGCTAAATCCGCATCTGTTAAGTCTGCCTGAACTAATCCAGCATTGCTCAGATCGCATTGAGAACATTTCTTGGTACCTAAAAATTGGTTCAAATCCGTCAGATTTTCTCCTTGAGCAGGTACAGCAATAGTAGTTAAAGTAGCAATTACAGCTAATAGTTGCAGTTTCATAAATCTTAAAATAAAGCAAAGATTCCGCTATTTTAGCCTTTGTTAATTGAATGTAAATTGAATCGGCTTAGTTGGGGATTTTGAGCAGCAGGAATTAACTATAGCCATTGGTCAAAAGCCTGCTGAACTAAAGCACTGGCATGCCAAGCACTCGATCGCTCTTGTTGAATTTTCGTAAACAGTTGCTGGCGAACTTGAGGCAAAGCATCAATCAAAGAGTCTACCCGCTCAATGAGGATAGTTGCGTCCATCTCTTCAATATCAATCATCCATGCTTCCTGACCCAATTTACCGAATAATTCTGCTGTTTTGAATTCATAGGCGATGGGAAAGACGGGAACCCCCGCTCCCAAGGACAAAATCGCCATATGTAACCTGGTAGCAATGACTAAATCATAGTCTCCAATGATCTTAACGAGGGTTTCTGGGTCATGAAATTCGCGATTGACCGTAACCAACTTGGCAATTTCCGTGGGTAATTGATTAACAATATTTAAGGCAAACTCTGAGTCATCTTTCCAATATTCGGGAATTCCTTGGCAAGAAGAAATATAGGTAATGTTCCCCTGATATTTTTTCCCTAGATGCACTGTTAAAGCCACTAAAGCCTGAATATATTTGGCAATTCCCACCGTCGGATCAACCGTCTGAAAATAGCGCCAGTCTCGAACAGAAATAGCAATTTTGCTTGGGGGTAAATTATCTTGACGATTTTTGGCAGCTTCTAAAGCCTCCAAGTTTGCCAGGGCAAAGGCGGCATCCGCGACTACGGAGATTTTCGACTGCTGAGTAACTAATTCTTCGAGATGTTTCGCTGATTGGCGATCGCGTAATAAAATTAACGCCGAGGAATCAAAAATTGTTTTTAGCAGACGACGATTCTCAGGCTGGGCAAAAGGCCCTAAAGATTGCGTAAAAAAGATCAATGGCTGGTGGAACATCAAAGATATTTGATAGTCAAAAAATCTTGGCTTTAAACCATAGTTTTCTACTAAATAAGTTCCACCAGTACTAACAATTAAATCGGCAGTTTTATAGTCCAACAGACTGTCATATTCGATTTTGCTAGTGCATAACTTACCCGGGCTAAATTGATTTTTAGCGATGCACCAAGCAGCGAATTTTAATCGCCAAAGGCTAATTAATTTGATCATTCTACCGAGGAATCTAACCTTGATCGAACCGATGCTTTGATCGTAGATTAGCTGACGTAAATTGAGTTGAGGATAGTATTTTTTGGCGGTTTCTGGTTGACTATCATAAACTACAAATTCGATTTCCTGACCAAAAGCAGCCTGTAAGATTTTAATGATACTGGTGAGGATCGCAGCATCGCCACCATTCAAGATTACGGTATTAGAAATAATAATTTTCATCAGCCTTTTTTGTATTCTCTCACTATCTGCCAGATCTCACGGCAACGTTTTCTTCCTTGAGGAATTGAAATCCAGATTAAACCATAAAACAGAGTATAGAACAGACAGTCTAGGGACAGACTCCCTAAGGTATTGAGTTCTATTTGCGACCACCAGAGACGTTTTAAAATGAATACAGCGATCGCAGCGCTGATGGAGCCAAAAGTCGGCAGAAAAATTGTGCTACCGAAATCCGTCAGTTTCAGCCAAGTTCCCCGATAGCAATAGACGATCGCTGGAACGACGATAACTAGCCTTGAAAGCCATAGGCAGCCGCTACCCCCAAAGCCCCCCACCTGATGGCTACGAGGAAGATGATCACGTTGATGACCGAGGAAACAATCCCCCAGCGCAATTGGCGATCGTTTCGGTTTAAGGATTGATATACCCATCCTGTCGCCATATTAAAAGTGCCAATAAAAGCTGCGGGAATCAAAAATTGAAAAATGGGAATGGCATCGAGCCAATCTTTACCCAATAGCAAGAGGATCACCTGATCGGCGGAGACAAATAGAAACATCACCAGGGGCATTCCCAAGCAAGTGATGACTAAGATCGCCCTGGCATAATATTTTTGATATCTTTCAGGATCATTTTGTAAGCGAGATAAAGCGGGTAAGGCCACTCGATCAACAGGGACGTTAATTTGATTGATGGGCAACAGCACCAACTGATATGCCTTGGCGTATAGTCCCAATTGTTCGGCTCCCCAGACTCGACCAATCAAAAAATTATCGAGATTGCGAGAAAAATAATTAATAATATTAAATCCAGTTAAATCTCGCCCAAAACTCAACATTGAGCCGATATCCGCATTCCGACTGGGCAATGCTGGCCGCCAGTCACAAAAAAACCATACACCAATCGCATTAGACACTACCGTCACTAGCTGTAAAATTACTAATGACCAATATCCCGCACCATAATAGGCTGCGATCATCGATCCTACGATCCCACTAATCAGGGCAATAATTTCAATTTTTGCCAAACTAGAAAACTGCATCTGTCGCTGGAGTAGGGCTTGATGCTGCACCGTTAGACCACTAAAAACAAAATTAACGGCTAAACAGAGGGTAATTTGTCGTAAACGAGGCTCTTGATAGATTAATGCCACCACAGGAGCGAATAAAGCCACTGCTAGGGCAACTAAACAGCCCACCGCCACATTAATCCAAAACAAAGTACTAACTTGCTGATGATTAATTTTGGCTCGTTGTATCGTTGCTGCCGATAAGCCCAAATCCTTGAAATATTCCACAAAGCCGATGATCACCGTTGCCATGCCAATCAGACCATAATCTTCAGGCACTAGTAAGCGCGCTAAAACGGCAGTAGAACCGAGTTTAATCACAAATTTACTAGCTTGAGCCACAATCGTTACGGCACCACCACGAACCGATTGCCGTTTTAAACTCCCTTCTAGATGGTCTGTATCGAAGTAATCTTGGTATTTACCTCGCGAATTGTTACCATTTTGCTTCGACACTAATCAGTCCTTACGCCTAATGTGAATTAAAAATTATGCTAAAGCACTAGCTCCGCGTCGTCCTAAAGGATACACTTCGTTTTTAGCTTCTAGCTTCTAGCTTCTAGCTTCTAGCTTCTAGCTTCTAGCTCTTAGCTTCTAGCTCCTAGCTAGTTGATTTCCTTGCATAGCGAAAATCGTAGAATCATACCCGAATTCAGCAACGCCATAATTTAAACCCCATAAAATTGATTAAATTGATCAAATTTGTCCATCCTAAATATTACAGCCGTTTTCAGTTTAATAGACTACGTTTTCAATTAGTTAGTTCGTAGCCCTTGGGATTCGACAGTTTAAGTAAGTTATAAAAATAGATTCCTCAACCCTTTCCCCTTTCCCCTTTTCCCAGCCTAAGCAGATTAATTTGCTTCTTATGAGTTAAATATCTTTTTGAACTGACTCCAATAAATTTGGTTTTGGCGAATTCTCAACGGAATAAATAAGGCTTTAGTGAGCATCCAGCCTGTATGACTCAATTTAGGATAAATTAGACAGGAAAAATGCGAGACAGTGGCATAAGAAACGACCGTGGCGATCGCCGCACCATTGCCGCCATAGAGGGGTATAAGCCAGAAGTTCAATCCTAGGTTGACAATTGTTCCCAAAAAAGTGCAGGCAAAACTCAAGCCTGTGAGATTTTCCGCCATCAACCATTGACTACGAGCCACTCCTAAAAAAACGAAAGGGCCTGCCCAAATATGCAAAACCAGGATTTTCCCAGCGGCGATATATTCCTGTCCCAGTAATGCTTTAATCAAGATGCCAGAACCAAAGGTCATGAGAATGGCGATCGCTAAGGCAATCCATGCTAAGAGGTCGTAAAGTTGCTGTAGTTTAGCGTAATATTCTGC
>JBEANW010000578.1:0-2512 GCA_041165225.1 Cyanobacteriota bacterium
CGCACAGCAGAGAGAGAGCAAGTCATTAAAGTAGCTTGCTTTTCTTGATGACCCTATATAAGATATCTACATAGGGTTGCTTGTAATCAATTTGCTAAAAAATAAAAATAATGAACCACGAGTAACACTGCAAGTTATCAAAGTCTTGCAGATGTTTTTAGATAATCCGTGGAATCAAATTTCAGGTTATGAAATTATTAAAGCTACACAGCTTTCTTCGGGTACAGCATACCCGCTTTTAATTCGTCTTGAAAAAGCTGGTTGGCTAGAAAGCGAGTGGGAAAACATTGTTCCTACAGAAGTAGGAAGACCTCGAAGACGTTTGTATAAAATTACAAATACAGGACTTACTAGGATTAATTATGAGCTTACTAATTTAATAAATTTATCTTTAGCAATAATATGATAACTGAGTTACTCGCTACTCTTGCTCTCAGTATTCTATCTGATGAAGTTCTTCAATGGACTCCAACGGTTGCAAAATATATTATCTATAGAAACTCCAGAAAATTATCGGACGATCTTAAAGATAGAATGATTGAAGAGTGGTGCAGTCACCTCAATCAAGTGCCTGGAAAAGTTGGTAAGCTTTTTTTCGCCTTTTCAACTTTTCAAGCCTCATGTGATTTATTTCTTTTTGAAAATCAAAAATATTTTCGTGGCTTTGTCTTTCAACGTATTTTTGATATTATCACTTCAGTATTCATAATTTGCTTGCTCTCTCCAGTTATGCTTTGTATAGGTTTAGTGATAAAGCTTTCATCTTCTGGCCCAATCCTTACTAAAAAACGTATTCAATGTTTAGACGGGGAAGAAATTATCATCTATCACTTTAGAACTACGCGTGTGTCTGAAGAGGGTCAAGATCATTGTCAATCCCCTTTTATTCTTGAATTATTGCGTAAGTCTGATCTATAGCAATCCCAAATGATTTATGAGATTGTAGAATAAAGTAACAATGCCAAAGAAATGCTGTTTGAACTGAAAGATTTTATCCAGTCTAATCCAGATGCCCGTGAATTAAAACGTGCCGTAGCAGTACAGATGTATCTCAATGGATATAAACATCGAGACATCCAGGAGAGTTTATCGGTCAGTTCAGGGTTTATTAGCAAATGGACAGGCATTTATGGAGAGCAGGGTGTAGCGGGACTAAGGCTAAAGTACATCGGTTCGGTGGGACATCTAAGCCCCCAACAACGTCAAGCGGTGTTCACCTGGCTACAGACTCAAGCATACTGGAATCTTGAAGACCTTCAATCCCATATTGAGGAAGCGTATGAGGTTGTTTTTGAGTCCAAGCAAAGCTACTACACCTTGTTCAAAGAGGCTGGGATGAGCTGGAAAAAGACTCAAAAGCGCAATCCCAAAACAGACCCAGACCTGGTTCAAAAAAAAAAGAGGAAATCACAGACTGGTTAGACGCGCATCGCGGTGAAATCGAGTCTGGTGAGTTGGTGGTCTTTTTCCAAGATGAATGTCATCTATTGTGGGGCGACCTGTGCGGTTACATCTGGGGCAAAACATCGGAGCGCATCGAAGTGCCCATCGTCAATGAACGAGAGCGACAAACCTACTATGGGGCAGTCAATCTTCACACTCAGGAATGCCTGCTCCAAGCCTATGACAAAGGCAATACTCAAAGCACGATAGCCTTTGTTGATTCTCTCCTCAAGCAACATCCCAATAGCCGTATGGCCTTGCTCTGGGATGGGGCAAGCTACCATCGTTCAGGGGCGTTTAGAGACTATCTAAGCTCGATCAATCAAGGACTCGACGCATCAGAATGGAAAGTCACCTGTATCAGGTTTGCGCCCAATGACCCCAAGCAAAATCCAATTGAGGACATTTGGCTACAGGCAAAACGCTTTATCCGAGAGTGGTATCACCTATGTAAATCTTTTCGGGCCGTCAAGGTTCTATTTGAGTTCGCAACCCATCGACAGATATTTGATTTCCCCAAACTTTTTACCTATGGCTGCTTCTCATGAATGATTTGGGATTGCTATATTGCCAATAAGTGATTCCCGCTTCTTCCCGTCGAATGAGCAGCCCAAACCATTCCAACCGATCGCAATTTTCTCTAACGGCTTCCAGTTTTTTCTGAGTGTTGCGTCCGGTGAATTGGCTGGCGATTTGTAAGGCTGTCCATTCGCCGCTGCTGGTGCGGAGTAGGTCGCGAATGGCGGCGAGTTGGGCTTTGGGTTGGGTGGGCCATTTTTGCGGTTCGACGGGTGCGATGATGGCGGCTTCTTCTTCAATGCCCATACCTTTGAGGGTGGTTTGGGTGGGTTTGGCTTGGTCGGGGGCTTGGTATTCGGGGCGTAGCCAGCGGATGAGGCCGTTGCGTTCTTCGGCAGCGCGATTGACGTTGAGGGCGACGAGGCGTTCGAGGATGATTTCGTCTGGGGATTTGTCGTTTATGGATTTCCCCTCATGCCCCCTTCTCTCCCAGGGAGAAGGGGGCATGAGTCGGTTCCGGTTCCCCTCGCCTGCTGGGAGAGGGGTTAGG
>JBEANW010000579.1:0-7184 GCA_041165225.1 Cyanobacteriota bacterium
AGCTAGTCCTAAAGGATACAGCTTCGCATATGGTTTACCATACCGCTTCGCGACACGAAGTTAGTCCTTTAGGGCATATAGCTTCGCGTCGCATTGGTGCCTGGACGTGATTTTTTCTGAAGATGATTCTCGGATTCGCAAAGATCATGCCCCGCGAAATATGACTATTCTTAAAAGGCTAGCTCTCAATTTTCTTCGTCAAGATACCTCCAACGGTAGCCTGAAGATGAAACGTTATCAAGCTGGCTTAAATAATAATTTTCTGCTTCAGATTCTATCTAATTCTGGCATATTTTGACTTGATATTTTGATGCGATTACCCTGAATCAGGCATGGTTATAAAAATGGCTCGAAGCCGAAGACTGTCAAGGCTTGACCGCAGGTTTTCGACGTAGGAGAAACACTTTTCAATGTCCTAGAGTCAATTATCGAGGAATGGTTCGAGAAACGATGGGAAGAAGAGGAAGGTAATGAAGTCCCCGATAGTCCCCTAGATCAAATAGAAGCGAAGCTAGAGAGGATTTCAGGGCTATGTGACCAAAGTATATCGAAAAATTAGAATCAAACAGCTTGTAGACGATTTAAACGGTAGTTAGCCCCCTTTTCTAACGATTTTCCAGGGGTTGTAGGCGCGATCGCACTAAAGTTTCAGAAAATCGAAGAGACGTGGTATAATGCCATGTCTTTTTTTATTAAGCGCTTAATTAATTGGGGTATGTATGCACCCGCTTCTCTGGTCTTCGACTCTCTGTTATAGTTACTTTTGGGTACATTTTGGGTAAATGTTGTAACGGAGTAACTTGTTCGAGAGAGTAGAATCCTTATAGGCTGAAGCGCAAGCGGAGAGGGAGGGATTCGAACCCTCGAACAAGTCACCCCGTTACAGCATTTCCAATGCTGCGCCTTCGACCACTCGGCCACCTCTCCAGATGACTCACGAATTATAATTATACATGGTTAACAGTTACTGTCAAAATTTTTGCCCTTCTTTTTTGCTGTAGACTACGAGTTGAGGATTTTAAAAAACTTATAAATTATCACTCACTAGATATTTTTTGCTTCAATGACTGAAACTCATATCGTCACTATTCGCGATCGCACTGCGGGCAAACATTACATCGTCGAAGTTCCCGAAGATCAATACATCCTCCAAACTGCCGAACAGCAAGATGCTAAGTTGCCTTTTCTCTGTCGCAATGGTGCTTGTACGAGTTGTGCGGTGAAGGTGATTGCAGGAGAGTTAGCTCAACCAGAAGCAATGGGTCTGTCTCCCAAGCTGAAAGATAAAGGTTATGCTCTACTCTGTGTCAGTTATCCTCGTTCTGATTTAGAAGTAGAAACTCAAGATGAAGACGAGGTATATCAAATGCAGTTCGGGCGTTATTTTGCTAGAGGTCGGGTTAGATTTGGTTTACCTTTGGATGAAGATTAATCAGGGCGACTAGTACTTAATTGAAAGCAGGGCTACGTTCTCCAAATTCATGATAGGATTAGAGGCTGTGGCTTTTTGTCAAGCACATTGACTTTAGTAGTTTATAGAGGAAATAACTAGTGACCCAGCGTACTTTAGGTGGAACTTCCCGCAAACAGAAAAGAAAATCGGGCTTTCGCGCTCGCAAGCGTACCAGTAATGGCAGGAGAGTAATTGCTGCTCGCCGCAAGAAAGGTCGTCATCGTTTATCAGTTTAATTTTAGTTTGATTATTGGCATTGGGACTACCAAAACTCCATCGGTTGAAAAATCGCAGAGACTATAGGGCTGTTTACGCACAGGGCATCCGTCGATACAGCCCTCACTTAACTTTGTTTGCTCTTGCCTGTGGCGATACCAAGAGTGCGGATTCTACTCCAATAAGTAGCTTTGGCATTTCGATTAGTAAGAAGGTAAGTAAAAAAGCCGTTGTTCGCAATCGAATTAAAAGACAGATTCAAGGGGTGATTAGATACTATTTGCAAGGAATTGAACCTGGTTGGCAGATCGTGATTGTAGTTAGACCCCAAGCAATTGAATGCAAATATGAACATTTTTTGCGAGAATTAGAAGAGTTATTAAAACAAGCAAGAATAATCAATGGGTATTAAAGAAGAAGTTTATTACGAAGGTGGTCCCCACGTTGGGGATTTGATTTTTAATATATTTTTAGCATTCACCGTAATCTGCATTCCCTTAACCGTAGGTGCGATCGTCAGAGCCTTGTGGCTTCGCTATCGGATTACAGACCGCCGTATTTCTGTTATTGGTGGCTGGAGAGGTACTCAAAGAACAGATATTATCTACTCTGAGGTTATAAAAATTGTTAAAGTCCCTAGAGGGGTGGGTTTATGGGGAGATTTGGTGATCACCCTTAGAGATAAAAGCCGTTTAGAAATGCGTGCCGTGCCTCAGTTTAGAGAAATTTACGACTATATCTCAGAAAGAGCAGCAGATAAGACAGGCAGACCTCTAGAATCGATTAGAGCTAACTAGTAACCTAATACAGATTACATGGTGCAAATTACGTGGTGCAAAACTGGCAAAATTAGATGGTAAACATTAGTATAAATTAGAGTTTTTTACAGTTTTAGATTCGGTTTTCCTCACGGGCGATCCCTTAGACTGACAATTAGAATTATTCCCTAAAAAGGCTGGACAGATTAAACAATGGATTTTGGTATCGGCTTCCTCTCAAATAACATCATGCTCCCGATCCTGGATTTTTTCTATGGATTAGTGCCGAGTTATGGTTTTGCGATTATTGCTTTGACAGTTGTAATTCGTTTTGCAGTAGTTCCTCTTAGTGCGGGACAAATTCGCAACATGCGAAAAATGAAGATCGTTCAGCCGATGATGAAGGAACGACAGGAGCAAATTAAACAGCAATATAAAAACGACCCTGAAAAACAGCGGGAAGAGCAAGCAAAGGTGATGCAGGAGTTTGGTAATCCTCTCGCGGGATGTCTACCATTGCTCTTGCAAATGCCAATTTTATTTGCCCTCTTTGCTACTTTGAGAGGATCGCCCTTTACCGACACGCCCTACGATATCAACGTTCAAATTCTGCCTCAAGAACAGATCGAGCGGGTTGCCCCTCAGCCTTTCTCGACGAAGCCTAAAAATATTTACCTTGAAGATGGTATCCATGAAAGAATCACTGCTATGTTACCAGGGGGTAGCAAGTTAGCAGTAGGAGAGACTACCAAGGTAGAACTACAAACTCCTGAAGGTAAATCCTTAAACACTCTGCTCAAGGAATATCCAGGCAGCGATATCAAGACTAATTTAGAAGTTACTAAAGGTTTTGAGCGAGTCAAAATCAATGACGATGGCACCATCACTGCGTTAGCACCAGGAGATGCGACAATTCAGGTAAAGATTCCTGGAATAGCTGCTAATACTGGCTTTTTATTCATTGAAAAACTGGGTCGAGTCGGTGTCACCAATGAAGATGGTGGTATCAACTTTGATATTCTGGCAATGGTCCTGATGTTTGGTGTAGGTATTTACGTTAACCAGCAGATGAGTGGAGCGCAAAATGCTAGCCCTGGGGCAGATCAACAACAGGCAATCAATAAAATTACCCCGCTATTGTTTAGTGGCATGTTCTTGTTTTTTCCCCTCCCAGCGGGTGTACTGATGTACATTGTGGTGGCGAACTTCTTCCAAACTGGTCAGACTTGGTTCTTAATGCGGGAACCGCTGCCAGATAATCTCCAGAAAATTCTTGACGAACAGGAAAAAGCAGAAGCTGTTACCAATAGAGAAGCTTTACCCTTTGAAAAGAAGCGTTCTAAAAAGAAAGAAAAAACTTCGGGTTAATGACCATCAACCTATTAACTAACTATTAACTATTTTGATCAAGCCAGTGGAAAGTCAATTGAGTTCGGGCAAAGAATGGTTAGAGCAGCTATTAACTCTGATGGGTGTAACTGCGGTCGTTGAGACAGAAGGGTTTGAAACAGTGAGCAATGGAACGGGGGCTAAAGATTCAGGCTCTCACTGGTTAAGTATTAGCGCTAATGATTTAACCGAGAGCCAAAAACAACAGCTAATTGGTAACAAAGGTGAAAGCATTGATGCCATCCAGTATCTGACTAATACTATTCTGAATTTAGATGCCGATCCAGAAGTCCAAAGTTCTTTTGTGATTGAGTTAGATGGTTATCGAATGCAACGAAACCAAGAATTAGCCACCTTGACCCAAGATGCGATCGCTCAAGTACAATCAACAGGAGAAGCTGTGACCATACCTGGCTTATCTTCCGCCGAAAGAAAACAAATACATTCCTTATTAGAAGGTACGGCTGGCTTAAGCAGTGAAAGTCGGGGTCAAGAGCCAGATCGTCAATTGGTGATCTTGCCTCAATAGGCTGCACCATAGCTGAACCCTTTTCCCTTTTTTGAAGCAGTCCCTCTCGACGGAAACCGCCAAGACCACGCTGCTTCGCTTTCCCAATCTTCACAAATCAATGAGCGCGTAACGTCAATTAAGTAAACCATGGAACCGATATATATTCCTCATCTGCTTAAAGCACCTAAAAGAACCGCTGAAATCATGGTAGATAATCAGATTGCGGGCTTAGATACTTTAGTTCCAGTCAAGGGAGCTATATCGGTGCGTCATGGGGGCAATTTCTTAGAGATTGTATCAGCAGCGGAAACTATCACGACTTTAGTGTGCGATCGCTGTTTACAGCATTATAATCATCGTCTGGCGATCGATACTTCAGAGTTAATCTGGCTCGAATCTGAATTAGAAAATGTGCAAGACACTCCCTCAGAAAGAGAGGTTTACCTTGACGATCTCTCGGAAACCCTTCCCTCTAATGGACATTATGACCCTGAACTCTGGCTTTTTGAGCAACTATCCCTAGCTTTGCCCTTGAGGAAAATCTGTGGCTCAGACTGCCCTGGAGCAAGTGTTAAAGGGACTTCGGATGATTATTACGTTGATCATCGTTGGTCTTCTTTGGCTGCCTTAAAAGAGCAATTAAACAGTAATCAAGAGTAAGTTTATCGCGGGTTCCAGTTTAATTGAGCAGTAAGAGTTGAAAATCCAACTCTTACTTTTTTTATGACAGTTAGCTAAAAACTAAAGGCTAATAGCTGGGGCGAAGCCCTCTTACATTTCAGTGACTGGCTCGGCATAGAAGGCGATACCATCTTCTCCGACTGCTTGGAAATCAGATGATTCGAGATAAGCATCTCTCTCATTCATGGAGGCAGTATAAAAGTTTGCATCTAACTGAGAATTATAAAAACCATAGACAGGAACTGTTCCCGCTTCCTGCATTTCATAACCATAAAAAGCAGTTCCCCCAAAAGAGTAGTCAAAGTTTTTGTCCATGGCAGCAAGTTGCTCGGCTGATGAAGCGTATAAATATGCTCCCGTATCACTACTGATAAAGCGAAACACGGGAGTTACTCCCGTCATCTCTTCTGAAGATTCTGGCTCAGGCGCACTCAAGAAAGAAGCCTCTTTGAGTTCATAACTAGGTTCATTTTTAATTAAAGAGTCTCGTTCCATCTCCGATGTAGTATAAAATTCTCCCTGAGTATGACGATCAACGAAACGATAAACTTCATTTGAATCTTGATCAACCGTAGGCATTTCTTCAGCAGTCACGGTAATTCTGGCAAGGTCATAATTGTCCGCAGTAAAATCGGCGTTGGCAAAGTCGGCAGAACTTAAGATTCTCCCTCCTGCTTCAAAACCTGGATGAGGTTGCACCACACCATTTTCGGTTTCTCCAGTGTTCGGTGTTTTTTGTCCAAAGAACGCCGTAGCTGCTGCTGCTTCATCATTGACTTCCGTCCCTGCATCTAAGACTTCATCTCCAGAAATCACGAAGTCGGCAGCGATAAAATTACCGTCGGCATCAAATATTTCGTGTTCTATTGGATCATCATTGGCGATCAAAGCGTCATTAGATGGAATTACCATCGAAGCGTAGTTAAAGAAACGACTGTTAGGATCGTCGCTATCTAGAGTAAAAGTCTGACTGACACTTTCTCCAGGATCTATTACCCCTTCAATACCATCGTTACCAGCTAACATGCCGTCAACGGTGCCACTCTCACTAGCCATGAATTCGGCTGATATCCCTGTAGTAACACCATCTTCAGCCAAACTTTCTAATCCTGGAGATACTTCTTTGTCTAGGTCAAAGGTATTAAATTCTCCATTATGAAATCCGACCCAAGTAGGGGTGATGAACGTACCATTTTCTGGAGCAAGATTTTCAATTGTTACGGTAATTTTTGTCTGGGACATTTTCTAATTACTCTATTATTTTATATACTAGTTTTTTGGTTTACTTCCTAACTAAATCTCGATTCTTCAAAATGTCAAGGCGCTGTCCTCCGAATGAATTCGGGGGCTTGCTTGCACCGCATAGTTGGGTGTACGCGCCGTCAAGATGCTGGAAAGCATCAGTATTTTCAGGGCTTAATTGAGCAAATAATGACCAACGGTCAGGCAAGCCCTGTCGTCTTACGGCAGGGAACCTGACCAAAACACCGAGCTAATATATGACCATTGCGATCGCTACTTTACTCAAATCAATTGCTGATACTGAATTCGTCGAACTAAGTAATGCTGATAGCTATTGGCATAAAATTCATCAGGTAGTAGCAGGAGAAAATACTGCGCCGATTTATCTAATATTTCCCCAAACCATTGAGGCGCTCGCAAAAATAGTTAAGCAGGCAGCACAACAAAAATGGCGCATTTTAATCTGTGGTAACGCCAGTAAAATCAACTGGGGCAAGATAACCCAAGATATCCAGTTAGTAGTTAGTACCCAAAAATACGATCGCCTGATAGAACACGCCGTCGGTGATCTGACGGTAACGGTAGAAGCGGGAATGAAGTTAGCTGATTTACAGTCAAAATTGCGATCGCATCAGCAATTTTTGCCCCTCGATTCTGCTTATGGCGATGCAACTTTAGGGGGAATTGTCGCGACGGCAGATGCAGGAAGTTGGCGACAGCGTTATGGAGGTGTCAGAGATTTATTACTCGGCTTATCTTTTGTGCGGGCTGATGGAGAAATTGCCAAAGCTGGCGGTCGAGTAGTCAAAAATGTGGCTGGTTATGACCTGATGAAGTTGTTCACAGGAGCTTATGGCAGCCTGGGGATAATAACTCAACTGACTTTTCGGCTCTATCCTTGGATAACTACTTCCCAAACAATGCTATTAACGGG
>JBEANW010000580.1:0-2667 GCA_041165225.1 Cyanobacteriota bacterium
AGAATCGACCATTGGCTGACAAGTTAGAATCATTATTAGCAACTCGTCGTCCTTTCTATGCTCAAGCAGACTTGCAAGTTTCTCCCCAATTAGACCAGTCTCCTCAAGCAGTGGCGGCTCAAATTGAAGAACTGATCCCTTCTGTCCTCAAATCCCAGGTGCAGCTAAATAACTAAAGACTTTAATTCTGCAAAATTATTCAAAATTCTGACAATTTCTCTGACAACTCCATGCTCAACGACAGCGAATATTTCCAAGAATCAGCAGCTACCCGCGTTCGTATTCTGAGTGAAGCTCTACCCTATATTCAGAAGTTTGCTAACCGAACTATCGTCATTAAGTACGGTGGGGCTGCTATGAAAGAGGATAGCCTCAAGGCAAAGGTAATTAACGACATCGTATTTTTGGTTAGTGTTGGGGTGCGCCCTGTGGTAGTTCATGGTGGAGGTCCAGAGATTAATACCTGGCTTCAGAAATTAAACATCGAACCGCAGTTTAAAGACGGGTTGCGAGTAACGGATGCGCCAACGATGGATGTAGTCGAGATGGTGCTGGCAGGGAGAGTGAATAAAGAGTTAGTATCTCTAATTAATCGCTCAGGGGCAAAAGCCGTTGGGCTATGCGGGAAGGATGGCAATTTGATTCAGGCTGGTCCTGCGGATCAAGAGGGGGTAGGCTTTGTGGGCGAAGTGGCTAGCGTTGATCCAGGAATAGTCGAGTCTTTAGTTAGTAGTGGCTATGTTCCGATCATTTCTAGCGTTGCTGCCGATGAACATGGTCAGGCATATAACATCAATGCCGATACTGTAGCAGGGGAAATTGCCGCAGCCTTACAGGCAGAGAAGCTGATTCTTTTAACTGATACCCCAGGAATTTTATACGACTATCACGACCCTTCAACTCTGCTTAATAAACTAGATATTCAAAAGGCAAGGGAGTTAATTAGTCAAGGAATTGTTTCAGGAGGGATGATCCCCAAAGTTTCTTGCTGCGTGCGATCGCTTGCCCAAGGAGTCAAAGCAGCCCACATTCTCGATGGTCGTTTGCCCCATGCACTATTGCTAGAAATTCTGACGGATGAGGGGATAGGTTCGATGATCGTTGCCTCGGAATGTATTAGTTAATGAGTCGTTGTACAAAATAAATTTCCTGGTTGAGGCAGGGAAAGGGGAAAGGGGGAAAGGGAAAAGGGGAAAGTGCAAGTCAAGTTTCTAAGCAACTAGCAACTGGTGATTGAAAACTAAAAACTAACTTCATTACGAATGATCCGAATATAGCGTCGTTGGTTGTTGTCGCCATCGTCATTACCGTAACTTTCATAGGTGGATCTAGCAGGATTAATAATAATTACGGTATCTTTTCTGTGGCGATCGCAAAACCTACCCGAAGGGTAATCGCGGTGATAATGACAATCTCGATGAGTATCATGCTCATGAGCGTCTCTATAACCATCGTCATATCCAGAGTCATATTCAGAATAATAATCGTCGTCGCTACTGTGACTGCTTGTGGGCAAAGGAATATGAGTTCGAGGTCTAAGGTTTAAGGGGATGGGGGCATTATTTGGGCTACTTATCCCTATCTGGGCTAATTGAAAGCTATCTTTGGTTACTTTTGACCCTATTTCAGGTACTGCTTGGGCAGGGGATTCAAGAATACATCCCGTTGCGACGAGGAACGCGATCGCGAAGCTTGAGCGAAGCCCAATCGCCCCCAAAGTTGGTGATAAATTATACTTGCTCCAAGGTTCTCTATCCATTAGTTGTTTATCCATCATCTAGCCCTCCCATCTTGATCGGTCGAGGTAAATTATTTAATAATAAACTTAAGTAATTTCCTCTGTATGTTTATACTTGTAGTTTAACGTGACGCTAGATAATCAAGAAAAGTTTCAGCAAAAATATCAGGCAGGACAAGAAGCTCTGGAAATGGGGCAATATCGTCTGAGTATTGAAAACCTCGAAGCTGCTAAGGATTTAGTTGCTCCCAATTCTCGCAGGGGTGGTGAGGCTCAAATTTGGTTGGTTACAGCCTACCAAGCAGGAAATATGATCGACGAGGCGATCGCCTTAGCCCAAGAGTTAATCACTCATCCCGATACTCAAACCCGCGAACAGGCACAAAACATTCTTTATATTATGAAAGCGCCCAAGCTAGAGCGACCAAAAGAGTGGATGAGTGAGATTCCCGATTTAGCCCAAGCGGATCAGGGAGCATCTCGCTATGTAGGAGCTAAAAAGAAATCTACCCCCGAATCCACTTCCGTAGAATTAAAAGACCTCGAACCAGCTCCCACTGACCCCCAGGACAACCAATTTATCTTCTTTGCCCTAGGTCTAATCATCCTGATTATCGGCAGTTTAGCCTGGTTCAGTCGAGTTTAATTAAACTGTTGAGGTTGCTAAAACTGGTGGGCATTATCTAAGTAATCAGTATTGATTATTCTGATCAACGATGCTCACCCTATGATGCTGTTCACTGTTCACTGGCAACCCCTGTGCCGAAAAACTTAGGCGGTTCACTGAGAGTATATACAGTAGTTTCCAAGGCGATCGCCTGACGGATATAGAGGGGAGTTTGCATAATACCCAGAAGGCTGATGCCGTCGATAAAGCGATAGCCACCAATGGTTTTTGTTTGTAGTAATTGATCGACATCTGCTGGGGA
>JBEANW010000581.1:0-4687 GCA_041165225.1 Cyanobacteriota bacterium
TAGGTGTCGCTGATGCTTCTGGCAGCGCCATAGCTGATTCCCAGTCTGTATTAACATTGAAGAATGTTTATTGCACTAATGCTCAAAGCAACTCGGTGGCAACAGTTAATGTCCTAGTTGATGCTGTCGGTATTAGTAATTCAGGTTACATATCTACTTTTACAGGGGATGATGTCATTGTCGGTTTAGCTAAGGCTACAGCTTTGGGTCAATCAAAAACTAACTCCCAAACGGAATTGGTTTTGAGTAGCAACTCTACTGCTACGGCTAATAGCGAGTCCATCGTCATAGTTGAGACTCTAGCGATCGGCATTGATAATACAGGTAAAATCAATACAGGGGAAGGGCGCGACCTGATTATTGGTTTAGCTAATGCTTCGGCTATGAGTGAGGCGGAAGCCACTGCCTTGGCTTTCAATACCACGATCTTGACCACAGGGAATGATGCCCAAGTTATCAATGAAGTTGGCAAAGCGATCGCGACAAGCACCTCCAAAGCAACAGCCGTTAGCACTACAACTACCCTAGGAATTGTTAATTCTGGTCACATTTATACCGATAACGGGAACGATGTCATTGCAGGGATCGCCATTAATCAAAGTTCCAGCAAGTCTCTGGCTACATCCGTTGCCGAATCTGTTGCCTCGGCGGTGGCGATCGCTACTGCCGATGCTCAATCTCTGGCGATCGCTGAGGGGAGTGCCGTAGGCATTGTCAATTCAGGGTCGATTAATACTGGAGAAGGTAATGATCTCGTAATTGGGATCGCTATTGATAGTACTGCTGCTATTGCCCAAGCAGATGCCAATGCGTTAAGTTTTGTACGAGATTCCGATGCCCAAACAATTACTAATACCCTCGCTGATACTTCCCAAGCAATTACCATTGGTATTGATAATACTGGAGGAACAATTCTCACAGGAAAAGGAAACGATCAAGTTATTGGCATCGGGGAAGTCGGTGTTTTAGGCGGGAACTTCAACACGGGCAAGGGGGAAGATCACTTTTTGAGCTATGGCAGCGTCATTGGGGTTCAAGATAGTGAGATTAGATTGGGTCAAGATAATGACTTTTTCAAAGCAGCTATTGCTAATTTTGAGCCAACAACTGGAGGCATTTCTTTTGAGTTAGACCAGTCAGGCTCAATTAAAGATTCTCAGGTATTTGGCGATCGCGGTAATGATACTTTTGAGATTGGAGGCTTTCAAGGTCAAGTCTTAATTGATGGAGGGCAAGATTTTGATAGTTTAAGATTGTGGGGCAATCTAGACGATTATCATTTTACAGGTTCGGCTGACCATAAAACTCTAACCATTGAAGATGCGGGCTCGATCCTGACGGTGCAAAACATTGAAGCCATATACTATGGAGACAGCGATCAGGTCTATCACATCAGTGACTTTGCTTAAATAAAGGGGCGAAGCCCCTAGCTATAAGCCATAAGCTATAAGTTTTAGGAGCGGTATCCTTTAGGACGCAGGTAGTACCATATCTGAAGGTGTATCCGTGATAGACAAGGGTATAACATCAATTTAAAAGCTTAGAGCCTAGAGCTTACAGCTTTAAGATAAGTAAGACTTGATAATAACAGGATATCCTGAAAATTCGGGAGGGGGAGGAGATCGCTTTCTCCTCCCGATTACGTTGTATTCCTGCTTTAATGTCATCGAAATATTGCTAAAAGTTCAAAATATTGTCACAAGAAAGTCATATCATCCATTTAAATTGAGAACATCAGACAAAAGTTAGGGACTTAGATCTGATTACGCCGATTTTATCTATAAAGACAACCATATTTATTGTTAACTAACCTCAGACATCTTATTAAGACATTAGTAATAAAAAACATTCCTATGACTAAATCATCTATCTGGAATAAAGCCACCTCTTCTTTGACCTTACTATTACTGGGGGGAGGAATCGCTTCAGGTGGTAACTACTTAGTCAATAGTCCTCAAAGCTTGGCTAATGAAAGCAGTGTTAATCTTGTGGCTTCTGCCATTGCTACCAAGGATGTCACCACTGATTCAGAAGCGGCGATCGCCGTTCCCCAAAACTATGTTAGCCAAGTGGTCAGTCGAGTCGGCAATTCAGTAGTGCGGATTGATGCCTCCCGCAAGGTGGCGACCAATGTTCCTGCTTCATTTAATGACCCTTTCTTTAAAGAGTTTTTTGGTTCGCAAATGCCCAATATTCCCAATGAGCAAATACAAAGGGGAATGGGTTCGGGGTTTGTCGTTAGTTCCGATGGCTTGATTTTAACCAATGCCCATGTAGTTGAAGGTAGCGATCAGGTAAAAGTCACCCTGAAAGATGGCAAAACTTATCAAGGTAAGGTGATGGGGACAGACTCCCTAACCGATGTGGCAGTAATTAAGATTGAAGCCACAGAATTGCCTGCGGTAACCTTTGCCGACTCCGACATCTTACAGCCTGGAGAATGGGCGATCGCCATCGGTAATCCGTTAGGTTTAGATAATACTGTAACCACAGGTATTGTCAGTGCTACAGGCAGAAGCAGCGCCCAGGTGGGTGTTGCAGATAAGAGAGTGAGCTTTATTCAAACTGATGCTGCGATTAACCCAGGTAACTCTGGGGGCCCGTTGTTAAATGCTCAAGGACAAGTAATTGGGATTAATACCGCCATTATTCAAAATGCTCAAGGATTGGGTTTTGCCATTCCTGTCAATGCAGCAAGAGATGTTGCCGAAGAACTAATTGCGACAGGAAAAGTAGACCATCCCTTCCTAGGAATTCAGATGGCACAGATTACTCCTGAATTAAAGCAGGAGTTAAAAAGTCAGAAAGATTTGGCAGTGGACGCAACGGAAGGAATCCTCATTGTTGAAGTTGTTCCCGACTCCCCCGCAGACCGCGCAGGATTAAAGTCTGGGGATGTAATTAACAAGATTGAAGAGCAGAAAATTACCACAGCGGATCAGGTACAGCAGGCGGTAGAGAAAACTGACGTTGGCAAGAAAATAAATCTTGGTCTAATCAGAAATGATAAACAGCTAAATCTAGCGGTTAAAGTTGGGATACTTCCTCAACCGCAGAAAGTTAATCATTAATCTGGCCTATTGATTTCATGGCGAGCCTTAGAGTTCGCGCAGGGTAGTGTCCTCATTTTTTCAACTTCAACCTTGAATTTGCTACATAAGGTCAGCACTCTATGTTATATTTATCACTGTTGGAATGCTCTTCAGTAAGATTCATACCTGGGGGTATGGCGGAATCGGTAGACGCTGTAGATTTAAAATCTGCTGACCGTAAGGTCGTGGGAGTTCAAGTCTCCCTACCCCCATTCTGCGCTAGCGCTTGAATCCTAAGACTTTCATCCCACGACCTTACGGTCAGCGGATTTCTTTTACCCAAAATGTACCCAAAAGTAACTATAGCTGAGAGTAAAGCAAAAAAGAAGCGGGTACATACATACCCCAATTAATTAAGCGGTTAATAAAAAAAGACGTAGCATTATACCACGTCTTTTTGATTCTCTAAAACAAGAATGCGATCGCGCCTAGAACCCCTGGAAACTCATAAAATCTGATTGTCAGCGTTCAGATTGCCTTGTAATGTTTCTACTCAATATATTTACTTCAGCCCTGTAGTGTGAACAGTAGTTCACACAGGTGAATTCAAATTTAAGGGCTAACTACCGTTTATTTGCCCTACAAACGGGCTAAATCCAATTTGTTGATAAGTTGGTCACATAACCCTGAAATCCTCTTCAATTTGTCTTCTATTGCATCTAAAGGATTATCGCTACCTTCATCATCAAAACCCCCAAACACGCTCGTTTCGTACCAGGCTTTAATGATGTTTTCTAGGACATTGATTTGACCTATCCCTTGGTCATGAGCCTGTCTGTCTATTTCTTCTGCAAATACCGTTTTAATTGGTAAATCGTAAATTGATTTCATCCTAATTATCCTCTTAATCTCCTAATGTACTTGGGTATTCTAGAAACGTTAAACAAAGTGTTGAACACTTTCTACCTACGCTTTCGCCTATCGTTTCGCCTATCTTTTTTGAGTAATTTTTGAGTATCAGCTTTGGTCTGTAATTGCCTCAAAGTAGTTAGCAAGTCGTTTAATTGCCAGTCAGTCATAGTAAGCCTAAAGCCTTATCTACTAAGGTTTTTATTGTCTAATTCAGCTTCAAATTCACCTAATCAGCAAGCTGGTTATTATACCTCTTCACCTCCGACAGTAAAGGGTTTCTCCTACGTCGAAAACCTACGGTCAAGCCCTTGACAGTCTTCGGCTTCGAGCCATTTTTATAACCATGCCTGATTAGGTGGGGATTATGTTCTTTGGAAAACCTTAAAAAACAGTGACACACTAAACTGAATAGTACATAATCACTGCTACATAAAGGATTGAGGGTGAAGCCGTATCAAGTAACAAGGATACGGTAGCTTTCTACCTAGAAGATGGAGAAAGAGAATAAGACAGGTGGAAAAGTAAGCATAACTAAAAAGTGTTGGACAAAGTGTTGGACACTTATGGGATAGATATATATCCCAGGCTAGTTATTAGTTAATTAATAAATTATTTAATGAGTAGCGCTTTTAGCTAATCGAAATCTAGGTATCTACAATTATTTCTTATATACTATATTATTTTTATAATCTTTTTTGTGAAGATGATTTTTATTATCTTAATTATCATGTTTTTATTTAGAT
>JBEANW010000582.1:0-4910 GCA_041165225.1 Cyanobacteriota bacterium
AAGAAAGTTAACCTATCCTCTTTGCTCTTGCGTTGTCAGCGTAAGTCAAGGTGTTGACCTAGGTTTTACATCACTTCCCAAAAGCAAGAGAGCGGTAATTTATAATCCGATTATGGTCAATGACAATGGGCAGGTCGATGAACTACCTTCAGAAGTTGATCCACAGAAACACTGGTTAGTGAGTATGGGTCGATTAACGGAACAAAAAGGATTTGATCTCCTGTTACAGGCATTTGCTCAAATTGCGCCCAAATATCCAGACTGGCAACTACTCATTTTAGGTAGAGGGGAATTGCGGGAACAGTTGTCAAAAATGAGGGATGACTTAAATTTGTCAAGTCAAGTCTTTTTTACAGGAGCTTTGAGTAATCCCTTTGCAGTCTTAAAGCAAGCAAAGATTTTTGTCATGGCCTCTAGAAATGAAGGCTTTCCCATGGCTCACGGAGAAGCTTTAGCCTGTGGATTGCCAGTGGTTTGTACAGATTGTCCCAGTGGTCCCAGTGAAATGATTCGTCAAGATATAGACGGACTGCTAGTCCCAAATCAAGATCTTGAGGCGCTGGGGGTCGCCATGGAAAGTTTAATGTCTGATGAGCTTCAACGGCAAAGACTCGCTGCCAGATCTCCTGAAGTGCTGGAAAGATTTGGTTTGGATGCCATAGTAGCAGAATGGGAAAATTTAATTGATAAATTAATTACTAGAGGTGTAAATTAAGTGACTGATAGAAAACGCATTACTTTTTTTCTCGATGCCCTGCATGGTGGCGGTGCAGAAAAAGCTGTAGTAAATTTGATTAAAGGTTTGGCAGAAAGAGATGAATTTGACTTAGATCTAGTTCTTGCTACTAAAGAAGGTCCATATTTAGACTTAGTACCGCAAGAAGTACGCATAGTTGACCTGAACTCGGGCCGAGCAGTCAAGGCGACTTTTCCTTTGATGAATTATCTTAAAGAAAATCGTCCATGGGCTTTGATTGGTAATATGGGTCATGTCAATGTGGTAGCTTCAATAGCGACCGAATTGTCTGGGATCAAAACTAAACTAGTTTTAGTGGAGCAAAACACTGTGTCTGCCAATCAAAGCAAGCTTAAACGGGCTAAACTAGTCGACCTACTGATGAAATTCCTATATCCTCGTGCTGATGCTGTTGCGGGAGTTTCAGCAGGTGTAGCTCGAGATCTGGAACAACAGTTAGGACTAAAAAAGGAAACAGTTAAGGTGCTTAACAATCCTGTAGTTAATGAAGATCTAATTGCTCACAGCCAAGCTAGTTTAGATCACCCTTGGTTTGAGGCTAACACGCCACCAGTATTTTTAGCAGTGGGCAGATTAAATCCACAAAAAGACTTTCCTAATTTATTGAACGCTTTTGCTCAAGTACGCAAGCAGCAAGAATCCCGTTTAATTATTTTGGGAGAAGGAGAAGAGCGTCCAGCACTAGAGGCAATAATCGATAATTTAGGTATTGGTGAAGATGTTTTATTACCTGGATTTGTTAAAAATCCCTATGCCTACATGAAACATGCTAGTTGCTTTGTTTTATCTTCCAGACAGGAGGGATTACCTACTGTATTGATTGAAGCTATGGCTTGTGGTTGTCCCGTTGTCTCAACTGACTGTCCTAGTGGTCCTGAAGAAATTCTCGATTGCGGAACTTATGGTCTTTTGGTTCCCGTCAAGGATTATGCAGCTTTGGGGCAAGCAATGCTCGCAACTTTAAAAAATCCTCCCGAACAGGAACTGTTGATGCGGCGCGCCAACGAATATTCTACCAAAAAAGTAGTGGAGACATATTTGTCTTTGCTCTATGAACTTTAAAAGAGAATAAATGATTAGTTTAATTGAGTCAACAAATCAGACAAAAGCCACTTTTATAACTTACTACCAGGGATTTTTGGCGATCGCAGTCATCTTGGTTTTTTTTACCAGGTCAGATGTTTATTTGTCTAATAATCATGGATTTTTCGTCCCTCTATTTTGGATGGTAGGATTCCTGGTAGCGTCTTTTCCCCTCTGGATATCTTTGCTTAGTAGATTGAAGGATTTGTCAAGACCGTTGGTAATTTGGTCAGGGTTTTATATAGCAGTATCATTAGTTTCAATCTTAGTACAGCCAGTCCTGCCCAAACAACAGTATTTAGAAAATCAGTATCGCACAATTATCTTTCTGATTATGATGCTAGGGATTTTTGCCTATCATCCCCTAGTAGCTAAATGGACTAAGTTGGCCGTCCTGTTCGTGACCTTGTTTAACATCGCTTCGTATCTCTATGAGTTTTTAAATCCCTTAGCTTTCTACATAGAACAGAGGGCTCCAGGTAGAGCCTCTGGAGTTTATGAGGATTCAAACACGGCTGGAATTGCTCTAGTAGTCGGGATGATTTTCACGATGGACCTGATTAAACCTAGATACCGTTTATTTTATGCTTTATTAATATTTGTCGGTCTTGCACCAACTTTTTCTCGAGGCGCGATCGCTGGTTGGGTTTTAGTTATGGGATTCTTAATTTGGAAAAAAACTGTCCCTCGCTACCAGATGCCCCTTTTAGTAGTATTTTTTGTGGTCATGATTTCCATTTTATCGACCCAAATCGGTCATCTAAAATATTTAAAAGGCTCTAATGGAAAGTCTCTGTTAAACAAAGATTCCCTTGCTAGAGTGGAATTTTTGATTAACCCTTTGGCGCAAAAAGATGATTCCAAAGCCTCTAGAGAAGAACATGTAGCCGTCGCTTGGGGAAAATTTTCTAGGCATCCTTTTATTGGCAATGGCTTGGGTTCAGGAGAAAATGTCGCTACTCTTTCGAGCACAGGAGTGGCACAGAGATGTCATAATACCTTTTTAGATCAAATGGTGGAATTTGGCTTTTTGGGAGTTTTGTTCTTTCCTTCCCTGCTCTTAGTATCTATTTGGCAGGCAGAAGGAGAATTTAAAAACCAAGCCACCGCTTTTATGATTTTTCTTTTGTCTCAGGGATTTTTTAGCCACACCCTGATGAATGAATTCTGCTCATTAATCTTTTATGCGATCATGGCAAATCTCGCCATATACAGTAAACAACAAAGTAGTCACCAGAGAGCAAAAGATGAGTACGTAGAACAACTTGACTGGCGTGACTCAGAGGCTTAGATCAATATAAAATTACTATGTTTAATTTTCCCACTAAAACCGCTAGGACTCTGATTTTAATAGTTCTAACTATGATTGCTGTGTTCACTAACTCGGCAATCAGCGAGAGTGAAGTTAAAATTGAGCCTTTATTCTGGACAGCTTCAGCAATGGAAGCAATTGAGCTTAATCAACCTAGTCCAATTTTGTCAGATAATGATTCCGCACGGCTGAGAAAGGTGCAACTAAGGGCAGCCAGAGGAGAATATGAACCTTTTCAAATTGTGGTTCAAGCGACCCCAGGAAATCTCAATAATATTAATATTAAGGTATCAGACTTAGAAGATGCCAATGGTTCCGTAATTACTCAGAGCAATATCACTCTATACCGCGAACACTATATCAAACTAGACCGACCAAGTTATCCAGGATGGCCTGCTAATCCGACTCGGGGGAAAGGATGGTATGCAGATGGGCTGATCCCCTTTGTTGATCCAGATACAGGCAAAGATATTCAGGGTGCAGAGATAGACGCTGTACCTTTTAACTTGGCAGCGGGAACAAATCAGCCTATTTGGGTAGATATCTTTGTGCCTCAAGACACTGCGCCTGGAGACTATCACGGGAAATTTACGATTGAAAGCGATCGCGGTAAATCTGAAGGTGAGATCGATTTAACAGTTTGGAATTTTACTCTCCCTACCCAGCCTTCCCTGGATTCCGCTTTTGATATTTGGGAAAACAGAGGTCTTGAAGCACAGACATTGCTCCTTGAGCATAAGTTAATGGCCAGCCAAAGAATTGAGTATCCAGATCCACCAGCAGCATTTGAGCGGTTGGGTGTAAAATCAGTGCGTTTACCTGATTTCTGGAGTGGAGCTAACTATCAGACTTGTCAAATGAATGCAGCTCCCTCAGTAGCTGAACTAAAACAAGCTGCGGCTAGATATCCATCAGACATATTAAGATACGTATTTTCGGTGGATGAAATCGATCTATGTCAAAATCTGGAACAACCATTAAAACAGTGGGCGAATAATATTCATCAAGCAGGATTAAAACATCTTGCTGTCATGAAGCCGAGACCAGATTTATACGATGCTATCGATATTTGGGTCGTAAACCCTTTGATGTATGCCGAAGCCAGAACAGAAATCGGGGAGGTAAAAGGTCAAGGAGATGAAATTTGGTTTTATACGGGATATAGTACTGATTATTCTCCTCTATGGCATCTTGATTCTCCACCAATTAATTTTCGTATTGCTCAAGGATGGATTGCCCAAAGTCTAGACTTAAAAGGTGTTCTCATCGCCAGAGCAGATGCTTGGACAGAAAATCCTTGGGAAGAGGTGCCGATTTATGTGCAGGGAGAGATAGATTATCCTGGCGTAGAGATGTTTTTCTATCCAGGAAACAAAGTAGGTTTGGATCAGGTTGTTCCTTCCATCAGGCTGAAAAGACTTAGAGAAGGAATGGAAGATTATGAATACACTGAGATTTTAAAAAAGCTGGGATATCAAAATTGGGCAATGACAATTGTCCGAAATGTGGGTGAAAACTGGAAAGATTGGACAAAGGATATTAATGTGTTAGATTGTGCTAGACAAAAATTAGGAGAAAAAATTCATCAACTATCTCATTCAATTTAATCTCATTTATACATCCCGCTAAATTTTTAAATAATCTTTAGGTGATTGACACTATATGAAAGTAGATTTAAATCAAACAGCAATTGACAAGACTGTAAAACATAAAATTAAAATATTATTTATAATTACCAGTCTGGGATCTGGTGGAGCA
>JBEANW010000583.1:0-6910 GCA_041165225.1 Cyanobacteriota bacterium
CTGGGTTTATATCAGTTACGCTATCTCGATCGCATTCCCGCCTCCGCAGCCGTCAATACCAGCGTTGAATTGGCAAAAGATCAGGGAATCTCTAAACTCGGTGGCGTGGTCAATGGTCTATTACGCAGCTATATCCGCCAGGCAGAATCAGCAGATCCTCTAAAACTACCAGCAGATCCCATTACTCAATTAGGAATTAAATACAGCTTCCCCGATTGGATTGTGGAGACTTGGTTAGAACAGTTGCCCTTGGCAGAAACAGACCAACTTCTAGCTTGGTTTAATCGATCGCCCAAAATTGATTTACGAGTTAATCTGCTGCAAACTTCGATTGAACAGGTAGAAAATGCCTTCAGAGATGCAGGGATTTCCGTTGAGCGCATTCCCAATTTACCCCAAGGATTACGCCTCGAAAATGCAGGGGCAATTACTGATCTCCCTGGCTATAAACAAGGGTGGTGGATGATTCAAGATAGTAGCGCCCAGTTAGTCACCCATTTACTCGATCCTCAGCCTGGAGAAACGATCATTGATGCCTGTGCTGCTCCAGGAGGGAAAACTGCCCATATCGCTGAATTGATGGGGGATCATGGTCGGATAATTGCTTGCGATCGCGCCGCTAAACGCTTAAATAAAGTTAGAGAGAATGCGGCTAGGTTGCAGTTGAACTCTATTGAAATTGAAGTGGGAGACAGTCGGGACAGCGATCGCTTTGATAAGTTTCATAACATTGCCGATCGCGTCTTGCTCGATGCTCCCTGTTCGGGTTTAGGCACCCTCCACAAACGTCCTGATATCCGTTGGCGACAGACCCACCAAGGGGTTGAAGAACTTTTGCAGTTACAACAGGAACTAATCCAACAGACGGCACAATGGGTTAAACCACAAGGAATATTAGTCTATGCAACCTGCACTCTTAATGTTTTAGAAAATGAAAAAGTAGTACAATCGTTTTTGGCAAAAAATTCAAACTGGAGTGTCCAGACTCCTAATAATGCGATCGCCCAAAATTGGGTAACATCAGCAGGCTGGATTAAAGTTTATCCTCACCGCTCTGATATGGATGGATTTTTTATGGTGAGACTACAAAAAGATAGGTGAGATGGGTGGAACAAGGATTAAGAAGATGAAGCAAATTATTAAAATTCTAATTGCTGCTGCTTGGATTGACGGCGTAATTCAACCAGAAGAAAGAGCTTACTTACGTCGTGTAGCCCAAGATTATCAATTGGCTGATGACCCAGAAATTAGACCTCTACTGTCAGAACTAAGACCAGTTCAAGCTACTGAGTGCTATGAATGGCTAGAGGAGTATTTTGGTGAAAACCACTCGACGGAAGATTATCGACAATTATTGGAAAAAATCAGTGGTTTAGTCTATAGCGATGGCTTTATGGACGTGAGGGAAGCAAAATTAGTGGAAGCGATCCAAAGTTGTGACCCTACTAACCCAGACTGCAAAAATTCCACCTGGGATCGGATCTTGCGGAAGATTCAAAAGTTATATAAAGCAGCCATTGAACAGCAAGTTTAGGATGTTTGGCGATATTTTTGAAAGTGATTAAAGTAGGTAGGGGTAACAGAAATATTAAAGCTAGTCGCTGTAATGATTGATCAATAGCTACCCCTATCTACTAACTGAATTAAGCTTTCTTGAGAATTCGTTTGAGTTTTTTCTTGTTATCGGCTGCCCATATTAAAGGAGTACCAACTTTTGACCACAAAGGCATGGGAACAGGATTCCAATAGTAAATTGAGAGTAGTTTACGACTCCGATCTGCTGGGCAAGTTAGATGAGTCGGAGCGCCGTGGAAGGTTTTGGCGGTAGTGGGGAAAATAATCGTGCGGTTGAAGTGACAAGGATAACTAATTCTAGTAGATTCGTTAGTGGCATCTTGCAGCGCCAGCTCTCCTCCCCAACTGGGGTCCCAATCTCGGTTCAGGTAAATCAAGATATTGATGCGTCGCATCAGAGGTAGAGTGAAGTGTCTAGTATAGTCACCATGCATATCTAGCCAACCACCTCGATGCATGTCGTGCAATCCCGCACCGTGGAATAAAGGATCTCCCACGAGATTTTCCAGTCCCACAATTGATTCAATGGTCTGGACTACATCTACTGAATTGAGCCACAGACAAAACAGTTGAGTGAAGGTGGATAATCCCTGAATACCTTTGGAAGTACTTTTAAGCTCATTACTTGTGTCCCAAGTTAACCAATCTCGATTGCCAGGTTGAGGAAAATCTGCAATCAAGCGATCGAGTAATTCAGGTGAAAATAGATCATCAATTACTACGTGAGGATAAGGCTTTGCTGTGGCATAAGACTGTCGCAATGAGTCAGCATCTCTGCGTAAGATATCTAAAGATTGAGTAAAAGTTGTTAGATCTAAAAGATTCTCTGCTGTACCTACATTAGATAAGTCTACAGTCATAATATTTCTCTAGGGATTAAAAATACAATTGGTCAATTGTAGCATTTTGTTAGATGATGTTAAAAGGTATGTAAACTAATAGTCCATGCAGAAAAAATCACCTCAAGGATAAATAGTTTTGACCCAAATAGCAGAAGTCAGGAGAGAATTAGTTACTGCACAACATGATGATGACTGCTTATGATTGCCAAGACTAACTCTCCCGATCGCAGTGGCGACTCTTATCAATCGATACCACTAAATTATGCTTATAACCAACCAGGTAGTATGCCAGGGACAATGGCGATCGCTCCAGGGGCAAAACCATCAGAAATCACCCTAATTGACTACAACCAAGAACAGCATCACTATGCTACCAGTTTGACTCCAGAAGAATGTCTGGCTCATCTCGACACTGATTCGGTATCTTGGGTGGATGTGGGGGGATTAGGCGATCGCTTGACCTTAGAACGGCTAGCCCTGGTATTTGAGTTGCACCCTCTGTTACTAGAAAATATTGTTAATGTTCCTCAACGTCCTAAACTGGAAGACTATCAAACCCAGTTAGTGATCATCGCTCAGATGGTTAATTTAGATGCCAAAACCCAGGGAATTTGGCTGGAGCAAGTGAGTTTTGTTTTAGGGAAAAATTATCTCTTAACCGTCCAGGAAGAACCCCATCAAGACTGTTTTACACCAGTACGCGATCGCCTAGCCAAAAGTAAAGGCATCATTCGCCAGGAGCAAGCAGACTATCTTACCTATGCTCTCTGGGACGCAGTGATTGATAGTTATTTTCCTGTATTGGAAGTATATGGGGAAAAAATCGAAGAATTAGAAGAGTTGGTTTTAACTCAGCCCACAGAAGCTACTTTGGGTAAGATTCATCAAATTAAGCGAGAATTGCTAACTTTACGGCGTGCTGTTTGGCCTCAACGAGATGCCTTAAATCTCTTAATTAGAGACGGTCATCCTTTAATCAGCGACCATGTTGTGCGCTATCTCAAAGACTGCTATGACCATACCGTACAGATTCTGGACACCCTGGAAATCTATCGTGAACTAGCGTCGGGATTAATGGATGTCTACCTTTCGGCAGTGAGTAACAGAATGAATCAGGTGATGAAGTTGCTCGCGGTAATTTCCACCGTCTTTATTCCTTTAACCTTTGTGGCAGGAATTTATGGGATGAACTTTAATACCCAAGTTTCCCGCTGGAATATGCCAGAACTTAACTCCCATTGGGGTTATCCTCTCTGTGTTGGGATTATGTTGGCGATCGCCTTGAGTCTAATTACTTATTTTTGGCGTTTGGGCTGGTTGAAAAATAGCCCTTAATAGTCAACAGTTAGCAGTTGTTAGCAGTCAAATTGTCCTGTTTGGCTGGCGCTGGAGAATTTAGCTGAATTGCCAAACTTTGGCATGGTTTTGACGACGAGACATAATTTTGCTGGCAGCATCAACACCAAGTTCATCTCCTGAGATCAAGACTAAATATTTTCCTCGTTGAAATAGTTTTAAGAAAAAATCTTGAGCAACTTTACTAAAATCAAATTTTTCAGCATAAAAATAATTCTTGGTAATTAATGCTGAACACCAGGAGCAACGTTTGGTATTGCGAGCAATTAAAGTAATCCAATCATCAGAAAATCCTGCATGATGTAGGTCATCTAATGCCACTTTTAAATCTCGATGATGGGAAAACACAGCAACGGCGCGAGTTCCATGACAACTTTTGGACTGAGATTGCTCTAGGTTTTTGTTAGGGGTTTCATTCAGTTTTGCCGTACCCGTAAATAAAGCCCTTGCTCCAAATAATGTGATCATCAGCTTGTTAATTAAAATAAAGTTGAATAACCTCAGACTAACAATTAGATATGTCAACGCAATGACGAACTTATGACATTAAGTAGTCGCACAAAACAAATTTCTTGGTTGAGATCAGGAAAATGCTACTTGATCATTTAATTGGGCTTAGAGCTTAGAGCTTAGAGCTAGAGCAAAGCCTTGATGCTATCTAATTTAGATTACACGCCGATCATCCCTAATTACAGTTGTTTGAACCCCTGGGCAACCTAGAAGCATCCCCCGTAGTTGTGGCAGCAGTTGGAGTAGCGGTTAAAATTATCCGACCATCTTTAGTTTTAACTACGCCTCTGGCGGGGATAATCTTGCCTTGAGCAGTGGCGATCGCCAAGTTAGCCAAAGATACTGCCTGATTACTGTCAAGATTAGCTGCCGATTCAATATCCGTTGTGATTAAGTCTGAATTCAACGGTGCAGTTGGGGAAACAGGCAAACCGCCTTTTCCTTTGATAAGCAAATTATTGGCGATTCCTCCCCCTTGATTATTGGAGCAAGTTTGAGCAACCTGTTCACCTTCTTCGATACGATTAACGGGAAGTTCCGCCGCCCCATCCGTAGGATTAGTATCGGGAGCGTTAACCTGGACATTGCCATCCAAATTAAATTCAGAACTGGCATTAATATCGTTGGTTACGTCATTGAGGGGTCTTTCCGCGATTCCCAATAAAGATTCAGCATTGATCGTAATATTGCCACCTTCTCCCTGTTGTGCGTCAGCCAAAATGTCGCTGTTACTATTGGGAAAAGCAATGATAAATCTACTATCAATGGTGAGATTACCGCCATTAGCCTGGTTGAAAGCTTCCGCAGAAATAGCACTATTATTGTTGAGGATAATATCTTTCGTAGTTTCTAGAGCAATATTTCCCCCTTCTCCCGCTTGAGTAACCGCAGCGATCGAACCATTATCGAGGAATTCAATTGAACCAGACTTAATATCAACACTTCCTCCATTTCCCGTTGAACCTGCCACGGAACTAGCAAATATTCCAGTGTCTAAAGCAGTATTTTGCAGTATTGGCTCTAAAAATGGTGTAATGGCGGGAGGATTGCCATTGTTGATCGTAATCGTATCGGCAACCTCAAGCTGAATGTTTCCCGCATCACCTCCGCTATCCCCAGAGGTAACTATTTTTCCGCCATTATTGAGATTCACATTATCCGCATTGATCTGAATACTGCCCCCATCAAAGTTATTTTCCGTCAGGGCATCGATCACTGAGCCATTATTGAGACTCAAAGTGCCAACATCCAAGAAAATATTTCCTGTGCTACCCACAGAACCTTTTTTAACATTTGTCGAGATTAAAGCAAAATTAGTCAGGGAGAGTTGAGGTGTAGCGATCTTGATATCGCCTGCGTTCCCGACCACATCCGTTTGCACCTGAGATAAAATTGCGCTCAAGGTTGTTCCTAATTCTTCCCCACCTCCACCATCGATAAAAACTGAATCCCTGGCATTAATCGTGATATTGCCTGCATCTCCCGCTGACACATTATCTGCCAAGACAAAAGAAAATTTTTCATTAATAGCGAAGCTGCCCGTATTAATCCTAATATCCCCCACATCTCCTGTGCCGTCATTAATTACTTGGGATTGAATGTTTGAACCTTCGTTGAGAACAATATTCCCTTGGTTATTGATAGTGACATTTCCAGCATCGCCGATACCTCCCCAGACCAAGGCAGCGATCGCTCCTCCATTCATAATAATATTGTTGGTATTAAGGATAATATCGCCACTGCTTCCCTGGGAAAAACTATTGGCGGTGATGCGGGCTTGATCGCTAATTTCTAAAAGATCAGTATTAATAATAATTGACCCGCCATTTCCCGTGGCATTACTCGGATCGTCTGGATTATCTCGGCGATTAGGTACTGTCCCGACATGATTGTTGATTTCTGTTCCCAATCCGACAAAAGGACGATTTGAACCGATCAACTTAACTGAATCAGTGGCATTAATGATAATGTCCCCTGCTTGAGAACTAACTGAACCGCTATCTTCGGCAATTCCCGCAAATATTTTGCTGCGTTTTGACAGGATCAGGTTTTTGGCATTGATATTGATCAAACCCCCATTATCTCCCCGAACTTCAACTTGGCTGTTTTCCGTCAGAGAAACATTACTTCTAGCTACATTCTCTGGATAAGTTAAACTACCGTCGATGTTGAGGGTAATTGTTCCTGCCTCAGCTAGTCCGCCTAATTCTACCGTTCCTTCTGGGGCAGTAATGCCTGCCATATTCTCGAATACAATATCGCCCCCAATTAAGGCTAAAGTTTCTTGGGGATTAACTTGCAGCCCAACGGAATTAGCATCGGTAAGACTTTCTTCGGCAAATTCCTCGCTAAAATCCCCATCCAAAACTCTAGAAGTTAAACCAAAGTTAGAACGATTAACGATATCCCCAGGCTGATCTCGAAAACCTAAGCCAATAGGTGCATTGATGGTTAACAGAGGCGGATTTTCTAAATCTGTCGCGCTAAACTCTCCATCCTCAAACAAAATACTACTGGCACTGCTGCCATAAAACGAGCCGCCAATATCTAATCGCGCACCGTTACCAAAGATAATTCCTGCGGGGTTGATCAAGAATAAGTTGGCACTACCGTTAGCCTGAATTAAA
>JBEANW010000584.1:0-4962 GCA_041165225.1 Cyanobacteriota bacterium
ATAATAGACACAATAAAAAGAGGACTGGAGTTAGGAGTTAGGGGTTAGGGGTTGGGGAATTAATTCTTAGTCAACCAGAAACAAGACCCGTTTTGAGTCCGTCGTGTTTTGGGCATGAACATTCACACCCAAAAACCGACGGTAAGAGTATTCTTAATGAGAGGGCTTCTAACTGACTTATAGCTTATAGCTTATAGCTTATAGCTAAAATGGACAGAGCAACTGGGATTACATCATACCCATACCACCCATACCGCCCATACCACCCATGCCGCCCATGCCGCCCATACCACCAGGCATGCCACCAGGTGCAGCAGCTTCGGGTTCGGGTTTTTCTACGACTAAGGCTTCGGTAGTTAAGACCATACCAGCGATCGAGGCAGCATTTTGCACTGCGGAGCGGACGACTTTAGCAGGATCAATGATTCCCGCTGCAATCATGTCACCAAATTCGTTAGTTAAAGCGTTGTAACCAATATTAAAATCGGTTTCTTTCACTTTCTCAACCACCACAGAACCTTCTACCCCTGCATTGTTAGCTAGTTGGCACAAGGGAGCTTCCAGCGCTTTGGCAAAGATATCCGCAGCTACTTGCTCTTCTGTATCACTTAAGGTGGTTTTAAATTCAGCTAGTTTTTTGGCTAGGTGAATTAAAGTTGTCCCGCCACCAGGAACAATACCTTCTTCTACCGCTGCTTTGGTAGCGTTGAGTGCATCCTCAATTCGTAACTTACGATCTTTGAGTTCGGTTTCGGTTGCTGCACCTACTTTAATGACGGCAACGCCCCCCGCTAATTTAGCGATTCGTTCTTGGAGTTTTTCCTTATCATAGTCAGAGTCGGTTTCTGCTAGCTGTTTACGTAGCTGCTCAACTCTTTTATTGATGTCAGTAGTATTTCCTGAACCTGAAACGATGGTAGTACTTTCTTTGTCGATCACGATTTTGTCAGCGGTACCTAACATATCGGCATCAACCTGATCCAGGCTTAAACCAACTTCCTCGGAAATTAACTGACCACCTGTGAGGACAGCAATATCCTGAAGCATTTGCTTACGGCGATCGCCAAATCCAGGAGCTTTAATCGCTGCCACATTTAACACACCCCTAGCTTTATTCACCACCAAGGTAGCGAGGGCTTCTCCCTCAAGATCTTCAGCGATGATGAGTAAGGGCTTGCCTTCACGAGCCACTTTTTCGAGGACGGGAACTAAATCAGCGATCGCACTAACTTTTTTATCGGTAATTAAAATTACCGCCCCTTCAAATTCAACGAGCTGTCGTTCTTGATCGGTAACAAAATAAGGAGAGATATAGCCGCGATCGATCTGCATCCCTTCTACTACATCTAATTCAGTGGCTAAGGATTTAGATTCCTCGACGGTAATTACACCATCTTTAGTGACTTTATCCATCGCCTGGGCGATCATGCTGCCCACTTCTTCGTCATTCCCAGAGGATATAGTGGCTACTTGAGCGATCATATCTCCAGCAACAGGCTTGGCAACAGTCGCAATTTCTTTGACTAAAAAGGCAGTAGCTTTATCTAAACCTTTTTTCAAGGCGACAGGGTTCGCTCCCGCTGCCACATTTTTCAAACCTTCTTTAATCAATGCCTGGGCAATTACCGTGGCAGTAGTTGTGCCATCTCCCGCATTATCTTTAGTTTTGGAAGCTACTTCCCGAATTAATCTCGCGCCAGTATTCTCTAAAGGATCTTCAAGTTCAATTTCTTTGGCGACGGTAATTCCATCGTTGACAATTTGCGGTGCGCCAAACTGCTTTTCTAATAAAACATTACGACCTTTAGGCCCAAGAGTGATTTTAACCGCATTAGCTAGGGCATTTACGCCTCTTTCCAATGCTCGTCTGGACTCTTCATTAAACGAAACAATCTTCGCCATAGGATTTTCTTTTCCGTTTCGCTACATCTTTCATTTGCAAATTTAGCACTCTTCTGTAGTGAGTGCTAAAAATATTATCTAAATTATTAAATTAATTAGTCTTGTAGGGATTACCTAACCGTCCGAGGATCTAATGAAAATAGGAAGATACATCTGAACATCAGACTGGCAATCCACTGTATAAAATTTTGATGAGCGATCGCAGCATGTCAAAAGCGATCGCTTTTTCTTAGGACGAGCAAAATTAACGCACAGTGGAAAACTGTACATTTAGACTTAAAACTCCCCAGGTAGGATTTGAACCTACGACCAATCGATTAACAGTCGATCGCTCTGCCACTGAGCTACTGAGGATTGCGGTGTTAGCACTAAATCATAATAGCGAATGCTTCCACGATTGGCAAGTATTTCCATCAAACTAGTTTAAGTGGGATCAATCAATTATTCGACAATTTGGGTTTTGTAACGAAATGCAACGTATAATAATCAAATTGAGTCGTAGACTGTAGCGACTTTTGTACAAACCATTATTTGAGATTAGTATTTGTAAATGCGAGTTGCGATCGCCGGAGCAGGGCTGGCAGGATTAGCCTGCGCTAAGTATTTGGTAGACGAAGGACATGAACCGATTGTCCTCGAACGTCGGGATGTTTTGGGGGGCTTGGTAGCTGCCTGGAAGGACGAGGACGGAGACTGGTACGAAACTGGTTTACACGTCTTTTTTGGGGCATATCCCAACATGATTCAACTGTTCAAGGAATTAGGAATTGAAGATCGATTGCAGTGGAAAGAACATACTCTGATCTTCAACCAGCCTGAGAAACCAGGCACTTATTCTCGTTTCGATGTTCCTGATATTCCTGCTCCTTTTAATGTCATTGTCTCGATCATTCGCAATAACGATATGTTGACTTGGACTCAGAAGTTTAAGTTTGCGATCGGCTTGTTACCCGCCATTATTCGGGGACAGCAATATGTAGAGAGGATGGATCAGTATGATTTACTGGCTTGGTTGGAACAGCAGGGAATTGATGAGCGAGTTAATAGTGATATTTTTATTGCTGCATCTAAAGCCTTGACCTTTATCAATCCTGAAGATGTTTCCGCGACGATTCCCCTCACTGCCATCAACCGTTTTCTAAAAGAACGCTATGGTTCAAAAGTCGCCTTTCTCGATGGTTCCCCCACAGAGAGATTATGTCAGCCGATGGTGGATTATATTACCGCCAGGGGTGGCGAAGTGCATCTTAACACCTCCCTCAAGGAAATCATGACCAACGAAGATGGCACAGTCAAAGGCTATTTAATTCGTGGTTTAGACGGTGCAGCGGATCTGGTAATTACAGCGGATGCTTATGTCTCGGCAATACCTGTCGATCCTTTAAAACCCCTGTTGCCTAAAACTTGGCAAGAGCAAACTTTCTTCCAGAATATGTGTAAGTTGGAGGGAGTTGAAGTAATTAATCTCCATCTCTGGTTCGATCGCAAGATTACCCAAATTGACCAGTTATTATTTTCGCGATCGCCTTTACTGAGTGTCTATGCCGACATGAGTAACACCTGTAAAGAATATGCCGATCCTGACAAGTCAATGTTAGAACTCGTGCTGGCTCCTGCTAAAGACTGGATCGCCAAGTCCGATGAGGAAATCATTACCGCGACGATGGCAGAACTGAAAAAACTGTTTCCCCAACACTTTGAAGGAGATAATCAGGCACAATTGCTCAAATCCAAGGTAGTTAAAACCCCTCGCTCCGTCTATCGCGCTTTAGCTGGTACTCAATCCGTAAAGCCTACTCAAAAAACCCCGATTAAGAACTTCTATCTAGCAGGGAGCTTCACTAAGCAAGAATACTTAGGTAGTATGGAGGGCGCAGTGCTTTCTGGTAAACTGGCAGCCAAAGCGATCTCTACGGATTATGCAACTACAACCCCCATAGATCATAAAACTCCTGCCGTCGCAATCTAATCTGCTATGTAATTTTATTGCTTGTTATATGTCTCTAGTAGCAATAGGATGAGACAATGCTAGATGACTAGGGCAAAAAATGTATACTACCCTAATTTTCCGCTAAATCAAAGACAGTAACTTCTGCTTGCTTCTGAATGTTGCAATTACCAAAAACCGAAACAAAAAAACAACTAGTCTCGACAGATGAGGCTTATGAGATTTGCCGTCAAATTACGGCAGATTACGCCAAAACCTTCTATCTAGGTACTCTATTGATGCCTAAAGAAAAAAGTAAGGCAATTTGGGCAATCTATGCCTGGTGTCGTCTTACCGATGAACTAGTTGACGGCGTTAAAGCCAAGTACACCACCAAGGAAACCTTAGCAGCATGGGAACATCAGCTAGAATCCGTCTTTGCTGGACATCCTGTGGATGATACCGATGTGGCTTTAGTGGACGCGATCCAGAGCTATCCGATGGGAATTCAACCGTTCCGCGATATGATTGCGGGGCAGAGTATGGATTTAGTGTGTAATCGCTACCAGACTTTTGAGGAGCTGAAACTCTACTGTTACCGTGTGGCTGGCACAGTTGGCTTAATGTCCAATGCGGTACTGGGTATTGGTGCTGATGCCAACGGTGTACCCTGGGAACGAGATCAGCCCATTTATGTCCCTACCGAAGAAGCGATCGCTTTAGGGATGGCAATGCAGTTGACCAACATTTTGCGGGATGTGGGAGAAGATCTACAACGCGATCGCATTTATCTCCCCATTGAAGATCTCCACGCTTTTGGTTATACAGAGCAGGATCTCCTAGCAGGAGTGGTAGATGAGCGTTGGAAGGCGATGATGAAGTTTCAAATCAAACGAGCCAGAGCATACTACAAGCAAGCAGAAGCAGGTATTCGCTATTTGATTCGTGATTCTCGGTTGCCAGTGTGGGCTTCTTTAATGCTGTATCAGAAAATTTTAGATGAGATTGAGGCGAATAACTACGATGTTTTCAATAAACGGGCTTTTGTCTCCAAACCCAAGAAAACCCTATCTCTGCCCATAGCTTGGTTAAGAGCGCAGGTATTATAAAGTGGCGAAATTAGCTAATCAAAT
>JBEANW010000585.1:0-4160 GCA_041165225.1 Cyanobacteriota bacterium
CAAGCAATTCCCAAAACTATTGGCTTATATCGGTAATCACCCTCATGAACAAAGATCATCTAATCCAGTCTGGGGTATCTCTAGCTAGTCAAACTTCCTACAAAGTAGGTGGTGATGCTCAATGGTATGCTGCCCCCAAAAATTGGGACGAGTTAGAAGCAAGTTTTGAGTGGTATCAGTCTCAGGATCTGCCCCTGACTTTGCTGGGGGCTGGTTCAAATTTGCTGATTAGCGATCGCGGTTTGCCAGGATTTGTCCTTTCAACTCGGCATTTTCGCAGTTATGAGTTCGAGCCTGAAACTGGTATTTTGGTGGCAGACGCGGGGGAGGCGATCGCTAAACTAGCTTGGAAAGCTGCTAAACGTGGTTTAAAAGGGCTGGAATGGGCGGTGGGAATTCCTGGCACAGTGGGGGGAGGTGTGGTCATGAACGCAGGAGCGCACACTTCTTGTATGGCAGATATATTAGTCAGCGCCACTGTCTTATCCATCGATGGGACAATTGCCGAATTAAAACCCGAAGACTTAGCCTATAGCTATCGCACTTCTAATTTGCAAGACGGCAAGCGGATGGTCGTTAGAGCGAAAATACAGCTAGAGCCTGGCTATAGCAAAGAGGAGATTATGGAATTGTCGAACCAAAATTGGACGCAACGCAAAACGACCCAACCTTATCATCTTCCTAGTTGTGGTAGCGTTTTCCGTAATCCCCAACCCCAAGCAGCAGCTAATCTCATCGAACAGCTAGGCTTAAAAGGTTATAAGATTGGTGATGCCCAAATAGCCCATCGTCATGCTAACTTTATTCTCAACTGTGGAATGGCTACAGCGAAGGATATTTTTGAGTTAATTCGCTATGCTCAGGAAAAAGTAGAATATCATTGGTCAGTATCTTTAGAGCCAGAAGTTAAGCTCCTGGGAGAGTTCTAATTAACTGCTCCCTGAGTTATGCTAATCTTGCAAATTGATTTCGTAGTCACTTATACCAAATAAACTTAAATAGATATGGCAGGAAAAGGATTTGGGCCACTAGGCAAAATGAAAGAACTTGCTGACGCTTTCAAGAAAGCTCAGGAGGTACAGGCAGGAGCGCAACAACTCCAGAATGAATTAGAGCAGATGGAAATTGAAGGGACTAGTGATGATGGACTAGTTAAAGTCGTCATGAGTGGCAACCAAGAACCTCGTCGAGTGGAGATTTCTCCCGATGCTATGGGTGGTGGCGCAGAAGCCCTCTCTGCATCTGTCTCCGCAGCTATGCAGTCTGCCTACAATCAGTCTACAGATTTAATGCGCGAACGCATGGAAGAACTAACTAGCGGTTTGAATTTACCTGGAATGTAATTTTAGTGAACAATGCTCAATGAACAGTGATCAGTAATTATTAGTAGGGGTTTTTATAACTCCTATTTTTTTGTTCGTTATTATTTTAGTGAACCGTCTGCAAAATCAAATCAGTTAATGCTCAATTAACCGCAACAGGAACAACTGACTAACCTGCTCATCGCTAAAGTTGTCGTCACTAATCAAGAGCAAACTTTGACTGCCATCGGGTAAACGAGGTCCTAGGCTCATGCCTTCAAAGTTGTCTAGGTAAATACCCAAGTCTTGTAGATCAAACAGGAGTTGTTTTCGCAATGGCTGTACCTGAGCAATATTACCTTCGAGACTCTCAATATTAGTGGTGTCAGTAGCATTCCCCACTACCATCTGGAAGATTTTGGCTCCTGCACCAGTAAAGCCATAGGTTCTTTCAAGGGTTAGGAAATAACCTTCTGTCGGTAGTGCCAAGATTTCCGTTAGTCCGTTAGAAATTATCTCTATGGGAGCAGCATCGAGCAGGTATAAATATTCCCCAATCACGATGGGAGCGCCCACAGGATTGACCACATAGTGCAACAGGCGACATCTGGCTTGGGTTTCTGCTGCTACGGATTCAGCTTGATCTTGGAGTAGTGCTGATTCTGTAGCGGTAAAGACGCGAAATGGATCTGCGGGTAAGCCCGTCGCATTAATAGTCAATGATTCAAAGGAAAGGTTTTCTTGGATTCCTTGGCTTTTTTGAGTGGATTTTTGATCAGCTAAATACCATGACGGGAGAGGCAGCACCGAGAGCTTTTTACCCATGGACAATTCATATTCGGCAATAAAGGGGGCAATATTTTCGCTCTTGCTGCCCTCGCTAGAGATGAACACTGTGTTTCTGGGAGAGAGAGCTAGTCCTTCAGGGTCGATCTTGCCAGGGAGATATTCTTTTCCTGTTTCATCCAGCAGAATGGTGACATTCTGGGGTTCAAAGCTATTGATTTGAATGGAATGCTGGGGATTATTCGTTTGCTGGACTGCTAGTTTAAAGGTGTAGAAGCGTGCAGGAGAGCGTTTGCTCCGATCATCAGACAGGACATAGAATAAGTCTTCCTTGCGATTATAGGCGATCGCCGATAATCCTCCGACTACTGTATCTTGAAATTTTGTCTTAGGGATATCATACTGAGCGACAAACTCTAAGGAAAAATCCCGAAACATCCGTTCCTCAGCACTTACCCTCCTGGGGAGACTACAGGAACTAAGGGAGAAAACAGTAAAAATCAGCAAGAAGCCGAGGAAAAATCTGGAAAAAAATTCGATCAGGCGATCGCTCACGTTTGTTTAACCTGGAAACTTACAGTATTCTCTTTAAATTTATAGGTAAAGGGAACAAGGAAAAAAGAATTAAAATTATTTTCTCATAATCAATTCCGCTCAAGCTTAATTTCTCATAATTATCAAGTCAATAATTGGGTCATGTATACTATCCCTAAGTTTTAGTATCGCCTCTAAAACAACACTATTTTCTAGGCAGATTTTCTCGAGAGGATTCTGAAGATTAAATTAACTTTTGTAACAATGTCAGGGGATCATTAATATTTGTTGAAGATGATTGACATCTCTGTTAGGTTATGTGTGTCAAAACAAACAAAGGTTTAAGCATGACTTTTTCACCTATGGCGATCGCTCTAATTGTAGTTTTGGTTAGTGGTTACGTAATTGCAGTGAGTATAGGCACGTTAGCTTATTTTGCCAACGAAAAAAACTATTAAACCTGCAAGCTTAATAGTTTCATAAAATTAATTTGATTGTAGATTTACGGCTAGCTTGTTTAAACTGAGCTAGCTGTTTTTATAGGTTAGTGCATTATAGACCATGAAATCGAAATAGGCTGAATAAGATCAGAAAAAAATAACTTTAAGGGATAATTAAAAGAAAAGTTGAAGTAAACAAATGAGCGAAACCATCAATATACAAGCTTTAGCTAATCCCATGTCAGATATTCAATTTGAGCAGTTGTGCGCTCAAAATCAGGAGACAAAATTTGAGCTGACTAGCCAAGGAGAATTGATTGTCATGTCCCCAACAGGAAGCGAGAGTGGGAGGCAAGAATTCTCCAATAATTGAATCTTGGGCGTTGGTGGATTGAGGTATGATTCATCAGAAATGCGATCGTTTACAGCCAAGTTTAGTAGTACAAGATACGGGAAGATCCTTAAACTTGAGATAGTGAATGAGCAATCTAATTGAATGAATGAGCATTGTTTCAGATTTGGAGTACCAAAGAGTTTTACGGTGTAATCGAGCTAAATAATGTCTCAACCTCGTATTTTCTCCTGCGACTCTGGTCATATAGGTCTTGCCCTAAAGGATACACCTGCGGATATACCCTTTAGGGCAACGAGGGGAATGGAAATCGATGCAGCAATTAAACTAACTCAAGCAGGTACAAATCGCTGGGAAGTTTATTACCAGAACTATCAATCGGAAAAAAATGCTGATAAACCTACGTCTGAAAAGAGTTCGATTTCAGAACTAGCCAAACAAAAAGCGATCGCCAACTATCAGAATTTGAAGGAGGTTGAATCTAGCGTTACCATTAAAGTGTCAGAGGGGAGACTTGAACTCCCGACCCTCGGCTTATGAGTCCTAGTACAAATCCTTTCACAGCAATTATTACAGGATTTATTAAATGTAATTACACCCAATTTACACCCAAAACTATTAATTGACTGAAAGTCAAGATTTCAGCAAAATATGAGTCTCTTGAATTTTAAGATTAAGAGCTTGTGCTACTGCTGCTATACGCTGAAATCCAGCAGAACTATATTGATTAGCCTCATCTCGTTGAAC
>JBEANW010000586.1:0-3491 GCA_041165225.1 Cyanobacteriota bacterium
TGCTTGATCCCTAGAGAACAAAATCTCTGTCTCATAGAGAAAGTCCTTTATGCTTTAGTACAAGTCCTTTGTCGCCCTGCCTCACCTGCTTTTCCCTTTCCCCTTTCCCCTTTCCCCTTTCCCCTTTCCCCTTTTCCCTTTTCCCTTTTCCCTAAAAATAACCAATCTGTACCTCACAAATACGAGAAAATCTATAGATCAATGTACGGCAAAAATTATGTCAGAGACGATCGCCTGTGGTTAATTTCTGGTTTAGCTGCCATCGCGATGCTCTATCTGAAGTTGATTTGGAAAACCACAGGGGATATTGATCAACTTACTACCAGTGGCTTTTACTGGGGTGCTATTATCTGGCTGCTCTGGTGCAGAAGAAATTCTCTGAGGGATCATAGTGAACCTTTCTCCAGTTTTACAGGACTCTTGTTGCTGGGATTGGTGTTGTCGAAAACCTTAAGTTTGTTTTCCTTTGAGTCCACTCTCTTGCCTCTTTTTCCATTGGGGATGGCGATCGCTTTAGCTTTAATTGCTTCAGGATTCAAAGGTTTTCTTCAATATCGACAAGAATTATTTTTTGCCTGGTTTTTATTTTTTCCCGAAGGAGTAGTTGGGCATTGGCTGGATGGCATAGTTCACATTACGATGTTCAATGCTAAATTTGCCACCTATTTTCTCTACTATCTGGGATTTAACGTGGCTAGTCAGGGTAATCAGGTGTTACTTTCCCTTCCTGAATTGGGAGAATTTAAGGCGATCGTTGATTATCCTTGTGCTGGGGTACCGATGATTTTATTGATGTTGAAGTTTGCTCTATTGCTGATTAGCATCGCATCTTTATCAAGACAAGAACAGCTATTAATCCCCGCTTTTTCAGTGATTCTCGGTTTCTTGCTGGGGGTAGTCAGAGTGGCGATCCTGACTTTGCTGATCCCTAATCCTACTCAGTTCGGCTATTGGCATGGTTCTCAAGGTTCACAGATATTTTCAACTTTGGCAATTACGATTTTTGCAGCCTTTTGCTATTGGATCTTAGAAAAAAAATCAGCGCCTATTGTTCGATCAAAAGGAAAGAAAGAAAAATGATTAATCAAATGCAGTGGCGTAGTTATCTGTTAACCGTTACGGGTATTAGCCTCCATCTGGCTTTGGCCTATAGCTTCTTGGTTCCTACCGCTGGTAATCGTCAGGTAGCTGCGTTTAAGTTTCCTCAAGGTTTTAATCAGGCGATTGCCATTGCTGAAACTTTCTCTCAGAATAAGCCCAGAACAGAAACCGAAACAATTCAAGCTCGTCAAAAGTATCAATATTCTCAAGCTGGACAGGCGATCAATCTAGAGATTAGTTATCTAGTAAGCACCAGAGGCGATGTCGCCACCTATCTACAAAACTATACGACTATTAACGCAGAAGCGATTAAGGGAAAATCAATCAAGCAATTAGAGGGAGTAGGCTACCATGCTTTGCTTACCGAGCATAACCGTGCCTATTTAACTAGCTGTATTAGTCCTCGCAGCCTCAGTAACGTCACTCAAAAGCAATTCTCGCAATATCGCTATCAAAATGATCTACAGTGGCAAATTGGATTAGATTGGTTGCAAGGAAAAGCCAGTATTCGCGATCGCCGTTGTCTCTGGGTGCTATTATCAACACCAGTTACTCGCGGTAATAGTCAAGTTGCTAATCTAGCTTTAGAAACGGCTTGGAAAGAGATATATCAATGGTGGTTGCCGAGGTTTCCTGATTTAACTGAAAACTGATGGTAGATCTCATACAACAATGAAAAGTGTTAGCAAAAATGTTAGCTTAGTAGCCTTCTATGGTGATAAACCAGACGCATTTGCCAGCTTAATTCAAAAATTGCAGACATATCTGGCAAATCATCAGCTACTTCAAGCTAAATTTATTCCCTATCAATTAGCCCAAGTTCACGGCACAATTATAGGCTGTGAAGGCTGGAAAACAAATGCAGGAGTAATTAATCAATGGTTTCAGGAAAAAAGACAATCAACCAGATATATCGATTTTGCTGGTTTAATTAATTATCTGAACCATCAGGTCAATTTACCGATAACGATTTGCTTTGGTGGATATGATCGCCAGACGAACTACAACTTCTTAAGTCGAGGTCAGCATTTATACAATCGTTCTTTTCAACTCCAATCAGCAGACAATAATACTATCCCTGTCTTAATTGGCTGGTCATGGCAAAACTATACGGTTACTTTAGCGATCGATAATCTCCGCCGTGAGTTACAGCAATTTAATTTACTCCACAAATATCATGAAACCCCTGATGCGGTGGATAATGACTTTTATCTGAGACTAGGAACAATTAATGCTGATTTAAGTTTATCAGAGCTAGAAGCGATCGCCACGGAGATTCGCAATCTACTAGAAGCTCAAGCTGCTTTATGTATACCAATTCAATTAGAAAACCTGGCTTTTGTGCAATATGAGGATTTAGCTCTGACTCCCGCCACGACTACAGTAATTCCTGTGACTGAGATATCTCCCCAGGAGCTTTTAGGGCTTTTTGATTTTCCTGTAGAGTAGATAGAGGATTAGGGAGTTAGGGAGTTAGGAAGTTAGGGAATATAGGGAAAAATGAAGCAGAAATTATTAGTGACAGGTGCAAGTGGTTTTTTAGGCTGGAATTTGTGTCAGCAAGCTCAAACTAACTGGGATGTATACGGCACTTATTTTAGCCATGAGGTAAAAATACCTGGAGCGATTTTATCCAAGACGGATTTAAAAGATTTTGGGTCACTTGATCAACTATTTAAGAATATCAAGCCTGATGCTGTAATTCATACCGCTGCTGCTTCTAAACCTGATTTCTGTCAGATTAACCAGAATGAATCTTTTGCGATCAACGTTACTGCTGCGGTCAATATTGCTCGCTTATGTGGTGAACGTAACATTCCTTGTGCCTTTACCTCGACGGATTTAGTCTTTGATGGCAAACATCCTTTCTACAAAGAGAGTGATCCTGTATGTCCGATAAATTACTATGGTGAACAAAAAGCGATCGCCGAACAAAAAATGTCTGAGATCTATCCTGCGATCGCCATCTGTAGAATGCCCTTGATGTTTGGTGCGCCATCTCCTGTGTCTCCTAGCTTTCTGCAAGGCATGGTGCGTAATCTTAAAGCAGATCAAGCTATTAACTTGTTTACCGACGAATTTAGGACTCCTGCCAGCGCAACAGCAGCCTCTCAAGGGTTATTAATAGCAGTGGAACAACAAGTCCAAGGAATTTTACACCTGGGAGGTAAAGAGCGTATTTCTCGCTATGATTTTGGTCTGCTGCTAGGGGACAGACTGCAATTACCGACAGATTCAATCAAACGTTTAATTAAACCAGGTAAGCAAACAGATGTAGTTGCAGTAGCACCGCGATCGCCTGATACATCTTTAGACAGCAGCAAAGCTTTTGCCCTAGGATATCAGCCTTTACCTTTGAGAGATGAGTTAACTAACTTATCTGACATCTG
>JBEANW010000587.1:0-5086 GCA_041165225.1 Cyanobacteriota bacterium
ACACCAATTTTAACCCCGATCAGTGAGCGATTATTAAAGATGATGGATAGCAATAGTATAAATACTTTACAAGAACTGGCTGCCCAAGCGATCGCCAAACAGAGTCGTCGAATATTTAAGCACGAAACGGATGTTCTTAAAGATCAAGATCCAGAAAATCTACATCAGATGCGGGTAGGAATGAGACGCTTACAAAGTGCGATCGCTGGCTTGGATTTGGCGATCGAGTTGCCAAAAATAGTGACGGTCAAAAATATTGCTAAAATCGGACATTCTTTAGGTAAGTTAAGGGATTTAGATGTTTTGCTAGCTGCCTTAACTGATAATTATCGACCGCTATTGTCTGCTACAGAGCAGAAAAATTTGGATAAAGTAATCAAATTTATCGCTAAAAAACGCCAACATGAGTTGAAGCAGGTGCGTAAAACTCTGCAAAGCAAGCCCTATTTAGATCTCAAGCTAGAGTTGAACAATTGGCTAGAGGAACCAAAGTATAAAGTAGCTGGAGATTATGCTGTTCATTTTGTCCTGCCAGATCTACTTTTGCCTTCAGTGTCCCAGTTTTTACTTCATCCAGGCTGGTTGATGGGAATAAAACTCAAACAGGGGGAGATAGAATTTCCCGCAAGCTTAACAATGGATGAAGTAGATCAGCTTTTAAAATCAGCAGACACCTGGTGGCACGATCTACGTAAATCGGCGAAGAGAACTCGCTATAGTTTGGAATTATTTTCCCAATTCTATGGGGAGCCTTATCATCTCCACCTCAACCGAATAGAAGCAGTTCAAGAGATTTTGGGACAGATTCAAGATATCTATGTTTTGCTCAAGGTGCTAGAAAAAGTATTGCCCTCGCCAATTACCAAAAAAATGCCCGAACTCGCTGATTTACTTTCAAAAACAAGATCTCAAAAATGGCTAGAATGGCAAATCTTACAAAAACAATTTCTTGAAGCTCAAACTCGTACAGAATTCAGACAGGCAACAATGTCAGTAGCAAATCCTTGATTCAAGGCTTGGGTAAAATGATTTGAACATTTCTAATAACTAGAAGCTCGTAACCCTATATTTCCCTAACCCCTAACACAACCCAAGTCTCTCGCTATATTCGAGAATTAGTATAAGATCGCCTGGGGACGGGGTCTGTAGTATTTGGCGATCGCCCAGGGCAATTAAATATCCTCAAAGCGAAGTACTTGTTCGACGGTGAGTTTAATGCCCTCAAAAGTAGGAGAAGCTATTACTTGATTTTCTGTGTAGACATTTTCTTCGTACAATCCCTCATTCAATACCAACACCGTAACTTTTTGGTCTAAAGAATCAACAATCCAATATTCACCGACTCCAGAGGCTGCATACTCAGATCGCTTGAATCGATAATCTCGTTTGATGGAATCGAAACTCACGACTTCAACGATCAACAGAGGAGGGGTGTCGCAAATTCCTGATCGCGCTAGGGAATTCATCACCTGTTCCTTGGTTAGCACACTAACATCAGCGATGCGAGATTTATTAAATCCTGTTCTAATTCCACTTTCTCTGGTGGCAATCAATGGTAACTGAAGACTCTCTATTTCTGCTTTCAAAGCATCTCTAATTAAATCACAAATCAAAATATGTAGAAAAGTTGGCGGAGTCATCGTTTCTAGTCTGCCATCTACTAATTCATAATGATTATCTGTCTGATCGTCATAGATAATATATTCTTCAAAGGTATATAAATTCTGTTGAGTTGCTCTAACCATTATTTAAAATATTGATTAAAAATATTTAGAATCTTTAGGGGTAGTTCACGAACTACCCCTACGGCATAATTACGGCATAATTTGCCCAGACTCCCTACATTACTTGTTCTACTTCCACAATTTCAGGGATTTTTTCTCTTAAACGGCGTTCGATGCCCATTTTCAGAGTCATCGCCGAACTAGGACAAGATCCACAGGCACCCTGTAGTCTGAGTTTGACAATTGGGCCTTCGATTTCGGCTAGTTCAACGTTACCGCCGTCAGCCATCAGATAAGGACGTAGTTCGTCTAAGACGGTTTCTACATTGTCCATTGTTAATGCTAATGTCATAGTTGATTTAGTTGATTTAACTGTATTACTATAATCTGATCCTAGCGTGGTCTAAACAAATTTGGGCTAAATTATGCGATCGCCGCTGGTTCTAACAGTTTACTTTCAGCAAAGATAAACTCAGTGGTAATCTTGTCTGAGTTAGGCTCGATCGATTCGATCGCCTGATGCTTCGGAACATAATATTTATCCAGCTTTTCATAACTTTCATTAAACTCTCGTTTAGCTTTTAAATCATTAGTTTTAGAATCACGGAAGATGGCATTGTAACCAGTGGCAATATAGCCTTCTCCAGTATCTAGACTTTCGTTGGTGTTAATCACAAAGGCCATTGGCCCCATAACCCGACTCACTTGACAAATTTGAGTCCCACGAATCTTGTAGTTAGACCCCATAGAGTCCCCTTTAACCAAGATTTCCACCGCGCCTGTACTATCTTCTTCTCCTAAAGTAAAAGTACTTTTACCGTGGGCATTTTCAAAAGTGTTGCGTTTACGGTGGGTGATGACATCCCTCATGTGGTTGTAAACGCTTTCTGTGACCTTCTCGTCTTCAATACCCGAAACTTCTACCGATAGATCGCTGTTCACTTTAATCTCCGCAGCGTAGGTTTCATCTCCTTGCTTCAGTTCGAGTTTAGTTGTGTAGCCAGGAAAGTTGCTATCCCAGGTATATCGTTGTTCGTAGGCTGCGCGAAAGCGATCGCGTGCAGTATTATCTGTCATATCTAACTCTTTAAATATTGTTGCTTGCTTATCTAGTGTAGAAAAAATTGCCTCTCTTAGACGGGATCAATTAGCAAAAATCCAGAAGTGGCTTTGAGGTTCTGGTGTTACAAAAACTGTAACGCTCTCCTATTTTTAAATCAGAGCAGACATACTAGAAGCGTTAAATTTTTATGTCTTACGTCTGATGTTATTTCAAGATGCTCGCCTAACTCAAATTATTTTTTTGAGTTCATTCTTATGGTTAGGAGTCAGTACTAGGGATTGGACTATCCAACCAAATTTGATGCTGACAGTCATAGCTAGCTGTCTGGGGACTCAATGGTTGCTATCGGCTGTGATGGAATATGCCAAAAGCAGCAAAAGCGATCGCCTAGACAATCTTAGGCATATTTTGATTAGTTCCAATGTATTAACATCTCTGCGGAGTGCTTTAATCACTTCCTTGGGTTTATGTCTCTTGCTGCGGAGTAATAGTTATCAGACCATGATGCTGGCGGGTTTTCTGGCTATCTCTAGTAAATTTCTGTTTTGCCATCACCAGAAACACTTCTTTAATCCCGCTAACTTCGGCATTATTGCTGCCATTACCCTGACTAGTGATGCCTGGGTGTCTCCTGGACAATGGGGGACAGACTGGTGGTATATCTTGCTGTTTCTCGGCTTAGGAGGAGTTGTCCTCAAACAAGTTGGTCGTTGGGATACTTCCATCGCTTTTCTACTGTCCTACGGTGGCTTAACGGTAGCACGTAACTTATGGCTGGGGTGGAGTTGGGACGTTTGGCAACATCAATTTATGAGTGGTAGCTTGCTGTTGTTTGCCCTGTTTATGCTGACCGATCCGCGATCAATTCCTAATTCCCAGACAGGAAGGTTGTTTTGGAGTATGGCGATCGCTCTGGCCACTTTTATCCTGCAATATTATTTTTATCTCTCCACGGCAGTTTTTTGGTCGCTATTCATTATTTCTCCCCTAACGGTGGCAATAGATATGATTTGGTCTGCACCAAGATTTAACTGGCAAGCCAAGGCAGTTATTAACTTTCAAGAAACAAATTAATCTGCTGAGGCTGGGGAAAGGGAAAAGGGAAAGGGGAAAGGGAACAAGAATTAATCTTTTATTGTTTTGCGTAACGGCAATTATCAGTTAAAAATGACCAGTCAACTTAATTAATCGGAATTAACCAGAAAGCAATTATGAAAATCCTCCGAGTATTATTATCCTGCATCGTGACAGGAGTAATCTTGATCTTCGGTATCAAACCCGCCTTGGCATTCTGTGGCTTCTATGTGGCAACAGCGGATAGCAGTCTTTATAATCAAGCATCTCAGGTGATTATTGCCAGAGATAAAGACCGCACAGTTTTAACTATGTCCAATGACTATCAAGGTGAAGTGAAAGACTTTGCGATGGTTGTCCCTGTACCAGTAATTTTGACAGAAAAACAGGTGCATGTTGGGGAATCAAAAATTCTGACGAGGTTAGATGGGTTTAGTGCGCCCAGATTAGTGGAATATTTTGATGAAGACCCCTGTAATCCCATATTATATGAAAGTTTGGATCAGTTGCAGCGCGCACCAGCAGCAGCACCTGAAGCATCTGTTGCCAAAAAATCCGAAGCTGATTTAGGAGTTACTATTGAAGAACAGTTTAGTGTTGGGGAGTATGACATTTTAATCCTCAGTGCCAAGGAATCTGATGGGTTAGAAACCTGGCTGATGCAGAACAATTACAAGATTCCGAAGGGTGCGAAAGAATTACTTCGACCTTATATCAAACAAAATCTTAAGTTCTTTGTGGCGAAAGTCAACCTGGAGGAATTTGATAGCAGTGGCTTCGAGAAATTAAGACCAATTTCTATTGCCTTTGAATCTCCCAAGTTTATGTTGCCCATCCGCTTAGGCATGATGAATGCTAATGGCGATCAGGATTTAATTGTCTATTTGTTATCTCCTAACGGGCAGGTGCAACTGACTAACTACCGCACAGTGAAAGTTCCTTCTGACAATGAAGTTCCTGAATTTGTCAAAGAAGGTTTTAAAGACTTCTATACCGCTATGTTCCAAACCAGCTATCAACAGGAAAACAAACAAGTAGCCTTCCTCGAATACTCCTGGGATATGAGTAGCTGTGATCCTTGCTCCGCTGAACCCTTAAACCAGGAGGAACTAAAAGAGGCGGGAGTTTTTTGGTTAGATCAGCAAGATCCGAATAATTCCTGGGGTGGTAATAGTAATGTCTTTATTACCCGCCTCCATGTCCGTTATAGTCGCGACAAGTTTCC
>JBEANW010000588.1:0-3131 GCA_041165225.1 Cyanobacteriota bacterium
CTTAATTCAATTAATTATTTTAAGGTGTTGAGAGATTACCGAATATTGGTAAGAAGACACCACCAGAAACAAGACGCACCAGGGAAATTCAGAGTTTGTAATTTTGCTACTATCCCTTAATCCATCCCAATGCCACGGCCGTCAGGATCAACACACCAAATCCTAATCTATACCAAACAAACACCCAGGTACTTCTGCGTTTTAAAAAGTCTAATAACCAGGCAACCGCTAAATAAGAAAACACCGCTGAAGATATTAACCCGCCGAGTAAAACAATTGACCCTGGATTAGCAGCACTGCCATCAAACATATCTTTTAACTCGACTAAACCTGAGATAGCGATCGCTGGAATACCCAAGAGAAACGAAAATCGGGCTGCGGTAGCCCGATCTAAGTTGGTTAACAACCCAAAAGTCAACGTCGAACCAGAACGCGACGCGCCTGGGACAATTGCCAGAGCTTGAGCCAAACCCAATACAATGCCGTCTTTGAGGGACAAGTCTTGAAAATTTCGCTTCTGATTCCCCAGCGTCTCGGCTAAAGCTAATAACATCGCCATGACAATCGAGACAATGGCAATGGATGGCATGCTTCTGAGGGTAGTTTCATAAAAAGGAGGTTCTAGCACTTTTAAAATTAGCCCGAAAGTGACGATCGGCATTGTTCCTACCACGATCCCTATCGCCAACCAAAAATCCTGAGAATTATAATCTGAAGTGCGGATTGCCTTAATCATGCCCCTGGTGATTTGACTAATATCTGACCAGAAATAAGTTAACACCGCTGCCAAACTACCAAGCTGGATCACGGCGGAGAAGGCAACTCCAGGATCACCCCAGCCAAGGAAGACGGGAACGGCTTTTAAATGAGCCGTGCTACTAATGGGGATAAACTCCGTCGCCCCTTGAACAAATCCCAAGACGATCGCCTGGAACAGATTTACTTGGGTTACTCCCGTTGTTTGAGGATTTTGAGCAATTAATTCGGGTGAACCTGCTAGAGCCAAAGAATGACCCAAATAGTTAAAAATAAAGCTAAATATAAGACCAAAGCCTAAAAAATACAGTAGGCTTATATATTTATTGGTCTGCCTAAACATAGTATAGTAATCCCAAATCTAAAACATTTGTTAAGTCTTAAGTTTAGCTGCCAATCTCCCATAACCCAAGTATTTAAAATCAGTAATTGAATTTAGATATTATAGGAATATAGTGAGTACACTTTAGAGATTACTAAAAATCATAGTATTAATTTGTTAGACGTATGAGTTATGCAACCTCCTCCGCTAGAGCAGAAATTAATGAACTGCGTCGTTTGAAAACCCTTCTCCCCCCTGAGCTTCAAAGCTGGGTCATTGTCGAAGGTTCAACCGAGGTCAACCCTCCCCTGATACGTAGCGAAGAAATTGGCAAAGACGAAATTGAGATCCAAATTGATTTAGTCAAATGGGACAGCTTGGCAATCGACCAACGTAATCTGTTATTTTGGCACGAAGTAGCGCGAGTTCAAAGCGATACCATCCCCAAAGAAGGCTGGGAAATGGCAGCTTTAGCCATTGGCTTGGGAGGCGCAGTCGGAGAGTTATGGGTACAGGATGGCTTGTTATTGATATTAGCCATGTCCTTATGTGGTATTTCTGGCTATCGACTCTGGCAAAAAAACAGCAGCGAAAAAACTATTACCGAAGCCATTGAAGCAGATGAAAAGGCGATCGCTCTAGCCACCCGCTTTGGTTATTCTCTGCCCAATGCCTACAAAAGTCTTGCTAGTGCCTTAAGAAGTCTGATCGAAATGACTCCTAGCCGTCGCAAACGCAAAAAGTATGAAGAAAGACTACAGGCTCTACGACGCTCTGCTTCTAAAGACCAAGCCAAAACCAAAGAAGGAAGAGAACCCATCGGCAGACGAGATAACCGCCTCTAGCATAAGCTTCTGGAATTAGCCGACTTTACTCTTCCCTAACTTTGGACAGTAATTATCATATCAATAGATCAAATTAGTGTTTAGTGTTAAATTGGGTTAATTAAAATAACAGATTCTAATAATATTGACTATTTGAACAAATTAATAGTATTGTTTTCAGGGCTGTTGTGGTTAATTTAGCTGATTAATCTAACTTCAGTTTTCTGGTTCAGAGCTGATAGATTTGCCTGATTTTGATCGATCAATCTAATCAATCTTGATTGCTCGGAGTAAAGCTTAATTTTTCTGACCACTAAAATTGAGGATTAATGATTGAGGAGACACCAGAAATCTTGTTCCCTATGTCTGAATCACAGGGTGGTACAGTTGTACAAATCCCCGAACGTTTAACAGTTTTAGAAGCTTTAGTCTTTAAACAAACTGTGGGGAAACTGCTGCAACAGGATCTCCCTGATCATCAGATCTTTCTTGATTTTAGTAAAACCAGGTTTATTGATAGCAGTGGGATCGGGGCGCTGATCGCCAATTTCAAATCTGCCCAGGAAAGTAATATCGAGTTGATCTTGGAATCAGTTCAGCCCCCTGTAATGGCAACCCTCTCAATGACGGGGTTATCCGATGTATTAAACATCAAATCCTCCGCTAAATGGTCGCCAAAGGAGTCGCCAGAAACTCACCCTTCTGTGAGGTCTGTAGTCAAGCGAATCATAGATGTAGTAGGAGCAATTGTTGGTCTAACTATTACAGGGGTGATCTTTGTTCCCGTGGCGATCGCCATTAAGTCCAGTAGCAAAGGGCCAATTTTGTTTAATCATACTCGTTGTGGTTGGATGGGGCGACAGTTTCAAATTTGGAAGTTTCGCTCCATGTACGCCAATGCAGAAGCGATGAAGAAAGAGATTAAAAATCAGGCTAATGGTGCTTTTTTCAAGAATGACAACGATCCTCGGATCACTCCCATTGGCAATTTTCTACGTCGCACTAGTTTAGATGAGTTTCCCCAGTTTTGGAATGTTCTCAAGGGAGATATGAGCCTGGTAGGGACTCGTCCACCGACTCCCGAAGAAGTAGAAAAGTATCAGATTCCAGAGTGGCAAAGACTTAACGTTAAGCCAGGCATGACTGGAGAATGGCAAGTACATGGCCGCTCTCAGGTACGTAACTTTGAAGATGTGATCAAGCTGGATTTAAGATATCAACGCAACTGG
>JBEANW010000589.1:0-3893 GCA_041165225.1 Cyanobacteriota bacterium
GTATTTTCTAGTAAGCGCCGAATTAAATAAGCCATTCCTGGTAATAAATTACCGTAGGGAGCATAGACTCGCACCCGATGACCCCGTTTAACTAATGCTTGAGCTAATTTATCCCCCATGCCGTATAGCACCTGCATTTCAAAACAACGAGGGGGAATTTTGAGAGTTTCGGCGATCGCACAAGCCAAAGCCTGGGAGCGAACATTATGACTACCAATTGCGCCATAGAGATACTCATGATTTTCTAAAAGCAACCGAGTCATGCGCTCAAAATTAAGATCAGTAGCCACTTTTTGGTTATATACAGGTTGTGGCCAATGATTTTGCACAGATTTAATGGTTTCTTGATCCCAATATGCCCCTTTCACCAGACGCACCGTGAGGGGATTGCCCCGTTCTTTTGCCCAGGCAATAATGTCTTGTAAATCCTGATAGGAATCTCTCAAATAAGCCTGGAGAGTTATCCCCAAGTCAGTGCGACTGCGGAATTCGTCTTCCATCAACAACTCTTTCAGAATCTGGAGGGTTAGCTCCTTGTATCGATACTGCTCCATATCAAAATGAATAGCAGCACCGAGTTTCCCTGCTTGGCGTAAGAGAATTCTCAGGCGATCGCAAACTTTCTCTTTACTCCCCACAGGATTATGGGGATCAAACTGGGAATAAAAAGCCGTCAGCTTAACCGATACTTGTACTTGAGGCATCTCTTCTCCCGCCGCCAGGTCGATTCCCTCTTGCCTGTTCCAACTTTGGGCTTTTTGGGTAAGCTGCTCAATTAGATCTAAATAACCCTGGAGATATTCTGCTGCTTCCGTTTCTGTAATTACCGCTTCCCCCAACAGGTCAATGGTATAGCTCATGCCCGATTTACGGAGGCGATCGATCGCCTTAATCACCTCGGTAATATTTGACCCCGCAATATACTTATAAGCCAGAGTTTCTACCGCCTTGGTAATAGTGGCTGCTGCGGTTTGGGCGGGAAAAGAATGGCGATCGCTAAAGTTAATCATGGCTTTTAAAGCGCTGGGTAACTCTACCTCCTCCGCGCTCATGTATTGCTGAAAATGATTAGCAATCTCCCCTTTACTCTGGAGGGCAGGAATTGCATCAATAAAGCGGAACATTTGTACCCGTAGCCCAGGGTTTGCCATCGTCCATTCCAAAACTTTGTCGTCCCAGCGCATTTGCTCCCGCACGCGATTAAAGATATTGTTCTGGGTTCTGGTGCTTTTGATTAAATCCTCGGCAATGGACTGAGTTTGAGATTCGTAACGACGATCTATTTCTACGAAATCTGCTTGAGCTACCACGAGATAAATACTCCTGAATTGAGGTTGACGACCAAAAATTAAATTATCCTCTGGAATTTAGGGGAAAGGGGAAAAGTCGAAGTTGTAGGTACTTAAATGCCCAATAAGATCCAGCAGAGTTACTGGTAAAACCAGCTTACTAGAAGTTTAGTAATTGTTTTCGCCTGGAGCAATCAAATATCAGGATACGCTCACACAAGCACAATACTAGAGGTTGATATATGACTTTAGTTAGATGTGGCTCATAGCAGAATCAGTTAGTTGATGGACAACCTAGTTCATTTTGAAACGTTTTTTGCTCTAGGTTATTTTGTGCAGTGTACAAAGAAGCGATCGCTTTTCAATCAAATATTAATACAATTGGCGATCGCCTGAGCAAAAACCTTTGATTGGTATAAAGTGATGTGATTGTTGTTGGGTTTCACTTCGTTCTACCCAACCTACCGAATCTGTCTTCTCAATAATGCGATCGCTCTAATATCAAAAGTCAAAAGTATCGATCCAGCCATTGCTGAATGTCTGCCAAAACCAGATCAGGAATTTCCCAGGGGAAAAGATGGGCTACTTGGGGATAGTTTTTGTATTCGCAATTCCTCAGATGTTCGGCGGTTTTTTGGCTAGCATAGGGGATGATATGGCGATCGCATTCTGCCGATAACATTAAGCAGGGAATCTCAATTTGGTGTAAATCTTCTAGGCGATTATAGCCCTGTCTAATGGCGGAGAATAAAGCATTATTGGCTACTTTGGAGGTCTGGAGGTAAGCGGGGACAGCTTCTCTTGCCAGATAGCGATATGCTTCGGGCTTGTGGTTTTGAATTAGATAACGGAACAGCGATCGCTTACAGAAAGTATCAATGTTCCATTGCCAAGCTGGGGCGAGATAGTTAACTATGCCCCCAATCCCTGTAAACAGAAGATCCTGCCAGGTTTCCCTAGGATGGCTACTCAGGGGATGAGCAGCGGTGGCAATTAAGACCATCCCCCTAAATCTTTGGGGTTGAGCCAGAGCTAATTCCAACGCGATAATGCCCCCCAAAGACCAACCCAAGACCAAACATTGCTCTATCCGATGTTTATCTAACAAAGCAATGAGATCCGTCAGATGATCCTCCATCACAAACTTTTGGCTGTAACGGCTTTTACCATAGCCCCGCAGATCAGGGGTGATGGTTTGATACTGCTGGGATAAATAATCGGTAAATACAGACATGGTGGCGATAGAGCCAGGATGACCATGAAGACAGAGCAGGGGAAACCCTTGTCCCTTAATTTCCGCATTTAATTCCATTTCCAGGCAAGTCCTAAAGAAGTCTATTGAATATATTCAGCCAAAGCTGTTTCTAAAATACTGATTAACTTGTCAAGATCCTGATCCGTAGCTGCAAAACATTCAGCAGGGGAGGTTTTCGGCTGAAAGTGAATTAATTTTATTTGTCCTTGACCAATCCCCACAACTACCACGTCTAATGCTGGGTCGTAGTGGTCAACAATACCGAGTATTTCTTGCACAATACCTTTAGTATTTTGGTTGAGTTTTTCGAGACTATCTTGAGAACAGGCGACAAAGTGAGGATTTGGTTGCAAATCAATGCCCAAGATATCGTTACTTGTCCCCCATTCTTGCCTTAATCCCCAAGCTAAAGCTGCAAGTTGATGTTCATAGTCAGTCACGAACAAGTCAAGTTGCGATCGCCATTTTTGTTCAGCTATTTCTAGTCGATTATCACCAAAATCAAACATATAACCCAATCTAAAATACTCTGATTTTTGTTCAGCAGTTAACTATCAACTCTTCTAGATTCTTGATAGGAAATACCTGCATCAATATTCATCGTCTTCTGAGAATAAACCAAAGTCAAATAAGCGTTACTAATTTTAGTTATTAAAAAATCATTAAAAAGCCTGGGAACATAGATCCCAGGCAAATAATTAGTAACTAAAACTTCTAACCCACAGGAACGATAGAAATATAGTTGATTTTAGTATTGTCACCACCAATGGCATCAATGGTTAATCTACCGTCATTAACGTCTACGATCGACGAACCTTCAGTAAATTCCTGCGCGCCAGCAGTAGGTGTAAAGCCTGCAATCAAGCTTTCTCCTTCAACATTGATTACGTGGTTACTGTCGGAGAAATCAGAATCGCCAACCCCAACGGTTACTTCATACTGACCATTAGCCAAATCATATTCCCAGGCAGCAGGAGCTAATTCAGCCGTGGCATTGAGTACCTCCGTTCCAGTAGGATACTGCAAGTGAATCAGAGAATCTCTAGCAGGATCTTGGAATTGGTTTCCGTCGGCATCAGTGAATAGAGTATCGCGATCGCGTCCATTGGCAGATAAGTCAATGGGGGTCAGATTTTCAGTTCCAGCACTATCTTGAGTTACCCAACCATAACCGCGATCGGCATCATAAGCTGCTCCTGTTTCCTGAGTAAATCCTGATGGAGCATCTCCACCTCCTGTACCAAAGTTGAAGTTGATCCCACCGTCAACTGCCTGAACAGGATTTGCCGAGTCGGTGAAACTACTTGCACCATCGCCACTAGTTGAACCATCGCCAGTTCCACCATCCA
>JBEANW010000590.1:0-4150 GCA_041165225.1 Cyanobacteriota bacterium
ACCTACAGATCATGTATGACGATTACAAATCTGAGTCTAATTTAAGAAGATATCCCAAAGTCCCAGTTGATCGAAGAGTTGGTGCATTTGTGATCGACTTTTTGAGTGTCTGGTTTATCAGTGCTTTTTTTGCTGCTAATCTTGTGGTTCAATGGTTGGTATTTTTGTTTGTCTGGGGGATCTTGCGGATAGTAATTGCTGAGAAAAATCAAGGGCAAAGTTTGGGACGTTGGGCTTTAGATATCCAAGTGATCGATCCTCGCTTGTCTCGTCTACCTGACTTGATGGCTTTAGGGAAAAGAGAACTTATTTTGGGTTGTGGTGCAGCATTGGCGATCGCTGGCTTACAAATCAATGTCCGCAATGGTTTATCGATGTTGTTACTCCTGGCTCCTATCTTAATCGACTGTTCCCTCGCTTTCTTAGATGACGAGAATAATTTGGCTTTTCATGATCGAGTAGCTCAGACTTTAATGATTCAAACAGAACGAGGCTTTTCTCTCGATTTAAGACTAAAAAAAATATTTGGTCAAATCCAGCGTAATATGCGAAGATAGTAAGCTGCGTGTCAATATAAGTACACCCACAAGTAATTCTAAGCAAAAGTTATGGCAAGCAAGAAAGGCGTTCGTATTGTTATTACCTTGGAATGCACCGAATGTCGGACAAACACCGATAAGCGTTCCCCTGGGGTATCTCGTTATACCACCATGAAAAACCGTCGCAATACCACAGGCAGATTGGAACTCAAGAAATTCTGTACTCATTGCAACGGTCACACTGTCCACAAAGAAATCAAGTAACCTCTGAATTAGATTTAGTTAGAGCAAATAAAATCATGGCATATTATCGGAAGCGTCTTTCCCCTATTAAACCTAGCGACCCTATCGACTATAAAGATATTGAGTTGCTACGGAAATTTATTACCGAACGAGGCAAAATTTTACCTCGTCGCATCACGGGCTTAACTGCTCAACAGCAGCGAGATTTAACTGTAGCCGTGAAACGAGCTAGAGCGATCGCTCTGTTGCCTTTTGTCAATGCTGAAGGTTAAAGAAAGCATTATTTTTATAGTTCGGTGGAGATAATCAGCCAGCGGAAAGTAAACTGTAAGAGAATGTTGTTGTAAGCAATCGAGTACAAAGCTGGTGGAACAAGGAAAGCTGATTGAATTCAGAATGCAAGGAGAACGTCGTCTTGCTGTTGCCGAAAGACCAGAAGGAAAAAAAGATTGGATTGTAATTGATGCGGGGGGACAGTCCCATAAGATACGCCCCCAAAGAATTGATTACACCGTCGAGGGTACTTATGAGTCTGGGGAAATTAATGGCTTTCTGGCAGAGGTGGAGTCTTATTTAGACCCCAGTAGCTTAGAAATAGCTTGGGAAATGTTAATTGAGGATAATGATACTGTCACCCCGCAACAAATGGCAGAGTTATTGTTCTCCGATCAAAGTCCCGTAGCTTGCTATGCTGCCCATTTTCTCCTGAGTCAAGACAAAATTTATTTTAAGCAGAAATCCGAGTATTACGAACCTCGTCCCGCTGCTCAAGTAGAAGAGATTAAGCATCAGTTAGAGGTTCAAGCAGAGAAAGAACAGGACAAAACGCAGTTTATCATTCATCTCCAACAGGCTTTATCAGGAGAAGAAACTCAGTGGAGTGAGAGCGATCGCCTTAAATTAGAAGCCGTTGAAAAAATAGTTCTCCAAACGAATAATACTACCAAACTTGGTCAAGAAATACTTAAGGAAGTAGGCAGAAATTGCGATGCTCAAGGAGCCTGGCAACTATTGATCGATATAGGATGGTGGAGTAAACACGAAAATCTATTTTTACTTCGCAGTGCCTATCCAACAACGTTCTCTAAAAAGGTGCTTGATGTGGCGCAACCCCTTCTTCAATCTGACCCTCATAAAAATGACGGCGATCGCTTAGATCTTACTCATCTCAAAGTTTGTACCATTGATGATGAAAGCACCACGGAGATTGACGATGGTTTAAGCATTGAATACCTAGAAAATGGTCTAGCTAAAATCTGGATTCATATTGCTGATCCAACTCGCATTGTCGATCCAGGAGATGAATTAGATTTAGAAGCCCGCCGTCGCAGTACCAGCCTGTATTTACCCACGGGAATGGTTCCCATGTTTCCCCCAGAATTGGCTACAGGGCCTATGAGCTTGGTGCAAGGTCAAGTATGTTCTGCCCTCAGTTTTGGGGTAATTCTTGACGAGTCTGGAGGGATTCAAGAGTACGAAATACATTCTAGTTTAATCAAGCCTACCTACCGTCTTACCTATGATGATGTAGATGAGATGTTGCAGTTGGGGGTACAGAATGAACCTGAAATTGCCGATCTCGCGAAAAGCTCGTATCTCAGGAGAAACTGGCGTAAAGACCAAGGTGCGATCCAGATCAAAATGCCTGAGTCGGTAATCAAAGTCAAAGAGAACGAAGAAGTGACCATCGAACTGATTGATAGTTCTCCTTCTCGTCAGCTAGTTGCCGAGATGATGATTTTGGCTGGTCAAATTAGCGGACAATATGGCACAGAGCATAATTTACCCTTGCCCTACCGAGGTCAACCCCAACCAGAATTACCCCCCGAAGAAGAGTTACTGCAATTACCCGCAGGGCCCACCCGTTTTTGCGCTATCCGTAGCTGTATGCCTCGGAGCGAAATGAGTATGTCCCCGATTCGCCACGCCAGTTTAGGCTTAGACAGTTATGTCCAGGTCACATCCCCCATCCGTCGCTACACAGACTTATTGTCCCATTTTCAAATCAAGGCTGACCTCAAGGGACAAGAATTACCCTTCTCCCGCGAAGAACTGCAAGAAATTGTCTACAGTGTTAGTAACTCATCCTACGAAGCAACCTTAGTCGAGCGTCAAACTAATCGCTATTGGGGATTAGAATATTTGCGGCGGAACTCTAAATGCATCTGGGATGTCTTGGTTTTACGCTGGCTGAGGGAAGACGAAGATCTAGGCTTGATTCTAATTGAAGATTTGGGGATGGAATTACCCCACCGCTTTGATCGTCCTGTAACTTTAGGAGAGCGGATGGAAATGCAGGTAACCCATGCCGATCCTCAACGGGATGAAGTGCGATTGAGAGAGATAACTGAGGCCGAAATTCAAGCAGCTTCTTCTTAGTCCAATCAGTAAATTACAGTACTTTGTTTAGGCAATTTCCAATTGTTTGAACAGGTAATAAAGTACATGGCATCTACATAATTGCGCTCAAAATTCTCTGTTCCATTTGCCTTCCCTGGACTCTGTAATTGATCGAACCCCCGTAATTGTTGCTCCCAATACACCAGTTACCGAGGCGATCGCTCTGATGAGTCAGGCTCAAGAGAATAGCTGCGAGTTATTAGATACAAATAAACATAAAACTTTATTTTGACTCCAACCATTTTTCCACAGTAGTACAATCGAGCTAGTATTTATAACTTCAAAAATACTACCATTTTTTGGGGATATTTTAAACTAGTTTAAAACTAGACTCTCTTTTAATCACCCCTTGTGTTGTGAATTTAAGCAGCTAAATTTTGTTCCACTACTCGCACCAGTTTATCTGTCCAATAGCTAGTCAACTGCTGATCAGCAGCTTCCACCATGACGCGGATCAAAGGCTCTGTACCTGAAGCCCTTACTAAAATTCGCCCTTGATCACCCATTGCTGCTTCTGCCTGAGCGATCGCTTGTTGGACAGGTTCACATTCCTCCCATTTGCTGCGACGTTCACGATCTTCGACGATCACATTACGCAAAATTTGAGGATAGGTTTGGAAACTATTATCTACTAATTCAGTTAAGGAAGTTTCAGACTGTTTAACCAAAGAAGTTAGGTGTAGGGCGGTTTGAATCCCATCTCCAGATACTCCATGATGGTGACAGAGAATATGCCCTGACTGTTCTCCTCCCAACATTGCCCCAGTAAGCCACATTGCTTCCTGCACATGGCGATCGCCTACCGCAGTCCGCTGCATCTTACCACCCTTGGCTTGCCAAGCTCGTTCAAAGCCCAGGTTAGCCATTACCGTCGCCAAAATTAAATCATCGGGTAGCTGCTGACGTTGACGCAATAGGTCACCCCAAAGATAGAGAATATAATCCCCATCAATTACTCTTCCTTGACT
>JBEANW010000591.1:0-5145 GCA_041165225.1 Cyanobacteriota bacterium
TGCCACTCCAAGTCAGTGATACTTTCAATATCCTCTACGACAACCCATCCGAAACCGCGCCTGAAAATTTTCGTTTGGACATATGTGCATCAACAGAGCGAGACGTGACTGACAACTCATTTGGGATTGTAGAAAAAACGATTTCTGGCGGTCGATGCGCCGTATTGCGATACATCGGAGACGACGCGAATCTTGGCGAAAGCATCACTTATCTTTACTCAAACTGGCTCCCGTTGAGTGGAGAAGAACCGAGAGACTTTCCACTGTTTTTACAGAGAGTAAAGTTTTTCCCTGATGTGTCTGAGCATGAGGCTATTATCGATGTGTTTCTTCCCCTCAAACAAATTTGTACAGATGGCACAGACTATTTGCCTAGCAAATATTGAAGCCAAAAACATAACAATGCCCACGCACACCGACTGCCGAAAGTTGATCGACTATGATGCAGAGGTGATCTGCGACGGGTGATGGGAACGTTAAGCTGCCTGAGACTTTGGTGAGGACACTGCGATCGCTGATCTGTAGGTTGGGTAGAACAGAGTGAAACCAAACATTAATAAATCTATTGCCAGTTGCAGTGAATTAGCTTGTTGATGCAAGATGGTTTTGCCATAGCTCATGAGTTCGACAACAGTTCTACCTTCTCTCTCGCCTTCGAGAATAGCAGCGGAAATATAGGCGATCTCCTATAATAGGGAAGCAAAAAGTTTTTTCTTCCTATGCCAGTAAGCGCTGAAGCCCTTAAGCAAGACTTAGATCGACTGAGCCACAATCAACTACAACAGGTGGCTGACTTTATTGCCTTCTTAAAGTTTCGCAGTCAGCATCATGCTCGGATCGTCATTAATCCAACACATTTGGCTGACCTGTTTACGGAGTTTGCGGACGAAGATCGTACCCTTGCCGAAGCAGGAATGAACGACTATGCAGTGATGCTCCAGCAAGAAGACCAAAAATGACTAATCCTCTGAAACGGGGTGAAGTCTGGCTAGCCGACCTCAATCCAACTCAAGGTTCTGAACAAACTGGCATTCGCCCCGTCATTATTTTTCAAAATGACCTTGTTTCCAAGTTCTCAACCACGACCATTGCCATTCCCCTGACAACCAATCAACGCCGAGCTGCTTTGCCAATATGTTTACTAATCGAACAAGGTAATGGTGGACTCAGCCAAGATTCTGTTGCTCTATGTTTTCAGATGAGAGTGCTGGATAAGACTCGTTTGATTCGTACACTAGGACAACTGAGTCCCGAAATAATAGCTCAATTGGAAGACGTGGTCTTACTAACTTTGGGATACGAGTCATGAATGTGGAGATAAAAATCAAAAATGATAAATATAGCTCTTTCAATCATTTCGTAGGCAAAGCGGTAGAACGCGGTGAAACCAAACATTAATAAATCTATTGCCAGTTGCACAGGCGATCGCTTTGCAAAGCGAGGATGCCTTGTTTGGGGTGGTCGCTGTGCGGCGGCTTTTATGTAGGAAGCTACATGCGGACAAGTCCTTTGTCACATAAAACGCGCCTTTTCGAGTTGCTAGTTTTTGGCTAATTCAGGTAAGATACGGAGCAGCCGACCTAGCTGTAACCCAGTTATCATCATCAGTTTTTCGAGATATTGAGTATGTTGCGCATCACCGAAATCAAGCTTCCTCTCGATCATCCAGAAGCTGCGCTGAAAACGGCCATTCTTCTGAAACTACGCATCCAAGCTCCAGAATTAATTAGCTATTCAATTTTTAAGCGTAGCTATGATGCCCGCCAAAAGAGTGAGATCCGCTTGGTCTATATCGTGGATGCGGAAACCACCAAGGATAAACATTTACTGAAACAATTCCAGAAAGATCCACAGGTGCGGACTACGCCGGATATGAGTTATCGATCAGTGGCGCAAGCTCCCCGTAATTTAGAACATCGTCCGATCGTGATTGGGGCTGGTCCTTGTGGTTTGTTTGCAGCTTTGCTATTGGCGCAGATGGGCTTTCGGCCAATTATTTTAGAACGGGGCAAGCCAGTACGCGATCGCACCGCCGATACTTTTGGGTTTTGGAAAAAGCGGCTGGAATTCAACCCAGAATCTAATGCCCAGTTCGGTGAAGGCGGGGCAGGGACATTCTCTGATGGCAAGCTCTACAGTCAGGTGAAAGATCCGCAGCATTATGGGCGCAAGGTGTTGACCGAGTTTGTCAAGGCTGGTGCTTCCCCAGAAATTTTGTACATCAATAAACCCCATATTGGAACTTTCAAGCTAGTGGGCATTGTCCAAAACTTCCGCGCTCAGATTGAAGCATTAGGGGGCGAATTTCGCTTTCAAAGCAGGGTTAGCGATCTGGATATTACCGATGGCCAAGTGCGAGGTTTAACTTTAGCCAGTGGCGAATATCTGCGGAGTGATCATGTGGTGTTAGCCGTGGGACACAGCGCCCGTGATACTTTTCAAATGTTATTTGATCGGGGGGTGTACATCGAGGCCAAACCCTTCTCGATCGGCTTTCGGATTGAACATCCCCAAACCATGATTGATACTTGTCGATTTGGTGAGCAAGCTGGCCATAAGGTTTTGGGTGCGGCGGATTACAAGCTAGTGCATCATTGTCAAAACGGTCGATCAGTCTATAGTTTTTGTATGTGTCCAGGGGGTTTGGTGGTGGCGGCGACCTCGGAGAAGGGGCGAGTGGTGACTAATGGCATGAGCCAATATTCTCGCAATGAACGGAACGCTAATAGTGGAATTGTAGTGGGGATTGCACCGACTGATTATCCTGAGCATCCTTTGGCGGGAATTGCTTTACAGCGGCGCTTGGAAGAACGAGCTTTTGAGTTGGGCGGTGGTAACTATGAAGCACCAGGGCAATTAGTGGGGGATTTTCTGGCCGAGCGATCTTCCACTGCTTTAGGGACGGTCACGCCTTCTTATACGCCAGGAGTGCATTTGGGCGATTTGAGTTTGAGTTTGCCAGATTATGCGATCGCGGCGATTCGGGAAGCTTTACCAGCTTTTGATCAGCAAATTAAGGGTTTTGCGATGGCTGATGCGGTGTTGACGGGGGTGGAGACGCGGACTTCTTCGCCGATTCGGATTAAGCGCAATGAGTATTGTCAGAGCTTGAATACGGTTGGTTTGTATCCAGCGGGAGAGGGTGCGGGGTATGCGGGGGGAATTTTGTCGGCGGGGATTGATGGGATTAGGGTAGCGGAAGCGGTGGCTTTAAGTATTACAAAAAAAAGCTTTTAGCTTATAGCTAGGGCGAAGCCCTCTACTGAATTGGGTTATGAACTGTCACTAATTTTGTGCCGTCGGGAAAGGTGGCTTCCACTTGAACATCATGGATCATTTCGGGAATGCCCGTCATGACTTCATCTCGATGCAAGATAGTTTTGCCATAGCTCATCAGTTCAGCAACGGTTCTACCTTCCCTGGCACCTTCTAAAATAGCAGCAGAAATATAGGCGATCGCTTCAGGATAGTTTAATTTTAAGCCTCTATTTTTGCGTCTTTCCGCCAGTAGTCCCACGGTAAAGATTGTTAGCTTATCCTGTTCTTGAGGTGATAGTTGCATGTAATATTTGGTTTAACTCAATCTAAGATCGGTGTTACTGATTAGCATAGTGTTGAGTAATCAATAATTATAAATTTTAAGATTTCTCTAATCAGATACTTGTTTATTTTTATTGCATCTTCCTTAAGATTAGATAGAAAGTTGAGCATTTTCTTTAATTGACTTTATATCCCTTCACAATCCTAAGCTCAAAAGTACTTGAGAAATTGACCTCGGTTGCCTGCCATATATCATCTAACAGAACATTAGATGTCTCAGATGAATTATTCATTTTGTATATTTGATTGCTTTTTTTTTGGTATTGCAGAGTACAATTTCTCTTCAGGTAGAAATACTGTGAATTATCAGCTAATTCTATTAGGGCTATTTCATTTATATCCCAATTGACTGAGAAATGATTTCTCTGACTATTGAGCATGAAATAACCCCGTACTTTTAGACCTGTAATTATCTTCAACAACTAGATAATCAAGGTCGGTCAACTAAATAAAAGAATTAATAAATAAAGAAGAGCATGTCACACTTAGGAAGACGTAAATTTTTACTCTATGGTTCTACAGGAGTACTAGCAAGCTTGCTGTTAAAAGGTTGTGCTAGCGCAGGAGATGGTACGGGAGGAGGCGACAAGGCCGCTACTCCCGAGGCTCCTGATGCTGCTGCCGATCCCTGTGCTGCGGGAGCAAAAGATGGTATAAAAGTGGGCATCCTTCACTCCTTAAGCGGAACGATGGCGATTAGTGAAACCACCGTAGTCGATGCTGAGATGTTGGCGATCGATGAGATTAATGCCGCAGGAGGGGTACTCGGAAAGCAAATTGTCCCAGTGCAGGAAGATGGTGCTTCAGACTGGCCTACCTTTGCCGAGAAAGCAGCGAAATTAATCGACCAAGATAAAGTGGTAACTGTCTTTGGTTGCTGGACTTCTTCCAGTCGCAAGGCTGTATTGCCAGTGTTTGAATCCAAAAAACACATGCTTTGGTATCCCGTCCAATATGAAGGACAGGAATGTTCGCAAAATATCTTCTATACAGGGGCTACTCCCAACCAACAGATTGAACCTGCGGTAGATTGGCTACTAGAAAATAAGGGTAAAGACTTTTTCTTAGTTGGTTCGGATTATGTGTTCCCCCGTACTGCGAATACAATTATCAAAGAGCAGCTAAAAGTTAAGGGAGGTAAAGTCTCAGGGGAAGATTATCTGCCTTTAGGAGATACTGAAGTTACGTCAATTATCGCTAAAATCAAAGCTGCCTTGCCTAATGGTGGTGTCATCTTTAACAGCCTCAATGGTGACAGTAATGTTTCCTTCTTCAAACAAATGCAGGGAGCAGGATTAACTCCCGATAAGTATCCTGTGATGTCGGTGAGTGTTGCCGAAGAAGAGGTTAAACAAATTGGCCCTGAGTATCTCAAAGGACATTATGCTTCCTGGAATTATTTCCAAACCGTAGAAAGCCCTGCTAACGACAAGTTTGTTAAAGCTTTCAAGGCTAAATACGGTGAAGATCGCGTCACTAACGATCCGATGGAAGCTGCTTACATTATGGTTTATCTCTGGAAACAGGCAGTAGAAAAAGCGGGGA
>JBEANW010000592.1:0-7539 GCA_041165225.1 Cyanobacteriota bacterium
AAGACTTAACCCCAAAATCAAAAAAATCCGCTTTTCACGATCTTTCACCTCCTCAATGGAAGCTACTACAATCTTTGATTGCTAATCTTTAATGCCTTTCCGCTTCCATGTATCCAATCTAGCAACAGATTTTGAGTAACTTGTGAGGGATCAAGATTATCCGCAAAAGCAAAATTACGCCTAATGTGAATTAGATTCGTTCTAAGTGAACTAGTTCGTAGCTATAAGCTGTAAGCTTTAAGCTATCAATACGTAGATCTAATCTAGATTCCAATTTAATTAAGGTACTTTCAAGTAAATACTTCTGCTGTCCGTGGAACTTATACGGCGGCTTTTAGGTAAGAATCTTCTTACCTAAAACGCGCCTTTAGAATCTTAGACAGAAAGCCTAAAAAGCTTATATCTTATGGCTTAAAGCTTATAGCTAAAAAAGAATCACTATGATTTTTAATTCACATTAGACGTATAGTTATAAGTATTGTTAATTTTAGTTAAGTAAAACATGAGTATTAGATCTTCAATTGAGCCGATCGCTAATTGGTTTAGTAGTTTAGGAACTCCAGAGCCGATAGTTCATTGGGGACACCCTTTGATGATGGGGATTGTGGTATTTGTGATGGGGAGTGCTGTCGCTTTGGCAGGATGGCGCAGCAGAACTTTAGCAACTACCAATACGGAAGTGGCAATTAAAAATAAAGCCGATCATCGTAAAATTGCGCCGTTAATGTATATCTTTTTGCTTTCTGGCTATACAGGGGGCGTACTATCTTTGGTGATGCAGGGACAGCCTATTTTGGAAAGTCCACACTTTTTGACAGGTACAGTGGTGATTTCCCTCCTGACGATTAATGCTGTACTTGCTGCTACGGGTTTTATTGGCAATAAAGCAACCGCTAGAACAATACACGCTTATGTAGGTAGTACTGCCTTGCTAATTCTTGTCGCTCACGCAGTCTTGGGTTTGAAACTCGGCTTATCTATTTAATTACTCCTAAGAAGCAGATTAATCTGCTGAGACGGGGAAACCCTAAAGGGTACCGCTTCGCATAAGGGAAAAGGGTTTCATTTCCTATTTAGGAGGCGATCGCAATTGGTTTACCCGTAACATATCCCTGAGCATAGTCGATGCTGATTTTAGAGATATGTTCGAGGATCTGCTCGGTTTCTACAAACTCGGCAATGGTTTTAATCCCCATTAGGTGAGCTACTTCGTTAATCGAAGTAACGATCGCACGGTCATATTTTTCATTGGGAATAGCCCTCACCAAACTACCGTCAATCTTGAGATAGTCGATGGGCAAATTTTTGAGATAAGAAAAAGAAGATAATCCACTCCCAAAATCATCCAGAGCAAATTTCACCCCCAGTTCTTTCATCGCCATCATAAATTTTTGGGCATGACTCATTTGAGCGATCGCTGCGGTTTCGGTAATTTCAAAACAGAGACAATCTCCAGGGACTGCTGATTTTTTAATTAGGTCAATGGCAAAGCTAGTGAATCGCTCATCATTAATACTGGCTCCAGATAAGTTGATGGAAACTAAATCTCCTTGGGGAGCAAAATATTGCTGATAAGACTTAAGGCTAGCTTCCAACACCCAGCGATCGACGATGGTAATGACACCATAGCGTTCGGCTATGGGAATAAATTCTTCTGGGGTAATTAAATTTCCTTCCCGATCTTGGAGGCGGAGCAACAATTCATAGTGATTACGCTGATCATCCTGCCCCCTCATCGGCTTAATTAGCTGTTTCACCAGGTAAAAACGGTTTTCCTTAATCGCCTGGGAGACATTTGCCACATGACTCATTTGGGTCTGTTGGAGATCCAGTTCTTGGTCATTGTTCTCGACAATATAAACTCGTCCCCGACCGAGATTTTTGGCTTGATAACAGGCTAAATCCGCTCGACTCAATAGTTCCGCAGCATCAACCACATTCTTACCAATCCCCACCATCCCCACACTCACTCCCACGTCGAACTCGATGGTTTTCCATTGCAGACGATAGTTATTAATCGCTCTAATCAGTTGTTCACAGACTAACTCTGCTTCCGTGATGGAGCATCCTTCCAGCAATAGACCGAACTCATCTCCTCCTAAGCGACCCAAGGTATCTTCTTTACGGATCATCCCTTTTAAAAGTTGGGCTAATTCCGCTAATAGGCGATCGCCGACTAAATGACCTGCGGTATCGTTAACGATTTTGAAGCGATCTAGATCTAAATAACACAACACCGACTCAGTGCCATATTTCTGGGCTTTTTGAACTGAATAGTCTAATTTTTGATTAAATTCACGGCGATTTATTAATCCTGTTAGGTCATCGTAAGCTGCTTGATAGGCAATTTTTTGGTAAAGATTTTGTTCGGCGGTAATTTCTTGTTTGACACCCCGATAGCCCGAAAAGTTATGCTGCTCGTCAAATAAAGGATTGCCATTAATTTTAAAGATGCGGACACCCTGATCATGGTCTTGGAGGCTAAAGGTAAAGTTCTTTAAGGGCTGCCTAGTTTTAGTGATGCGCTTAAACAATTCCCAATCCACATCTAAGCGAGAATTATTTTGATGTAGCTGGGGGGGATAATGACCCTTCATTGCGGAGGGTTCTAAGCCACATAAATCTTCTGTACTACCAGAGATATAAGAATATTTTAAATGCTTGTCTAGCTCCCAAAAAACGTTAGCTCCTGCTTCTGCCAAGTCTTTATATCGCTGTTCATTTTCCTGGAGAATTCGATTGGCTAATTCCCGTTTACGGCCTCTTCTCAACAAGAGAATGATTGCCAAGAAGCTAGAGCATAAAATAAAACCTACCAGAAAAATAAGCGATCGATACTTAACATAAATAGGGGTTTCAACATAAAGCAACTCACTATCTGGGGGTAATAGTTCAAGTTTAATATTGTGTTTTAATAATCGCCGATAATCAAAGATCCAGCGATTCTTCCCTGTAAAAAAAGGCCCAACTTGATCAGGTTTTGCTCCTTGCAAAATTTTATGGGCTAGCTCAACTCCTTGTCGCAGATGGTAGTCTACATCAAATATTTTGCCCCCCACGACACCATTTCCCAGACGCACTTCATTATCTGTATAGATGGGATTAGGGATTAGTTTGCTTACTATTTGGGCATCTAAACTAGGGTCAATGAGGCTTTCATGCTCACGACTTTCATATAGCTGACCCAGCATAATTATGGGGACACTGGGAGGATAAACACTTAACTTAGCTTTAACGTCTTCAGGAGCTAGATCATTAACCACTTCAATCTTTAAGGATTGGTCAGCAGTATTTTTGAGTGAGGCAATCTTCTCTAAATTAGCCTTACCCCTCTCGGTAGTATCATTAATAATTACGGCAGTGTTAGACCAAGTTTCTCTAGTAGCTTCCACCACAGTTTCGACAATCGAGCGATCTTCCACCACCCCTGTCAGCCAGGGAGTATCCAGCATTTGTTGACTTAATTCTTCGATCCCTAAAAATACGACGGGGAGTTTAGGAAACAACTGGCGATGCTGGCGCAGCATGAATTCTAAACTGGGTTCTTCCACCACCATCACTAAATCGATGCCAACCCGCCGATATTTACTATTCAGATATTGACTAAATTGCTGTTCATCTTGAGTTGAAAATTCATGTTGTTCGTCGAGAAACTCATGGTATATATTACTCTGGGATTCAATCTCCGCAAATCCTTGTTCGATCCCTAACTGATTTTGTTTAGTGGAAGCTAGTTCAGAATTATAAGCATGGATTACTAGAATATTTTCTTCGGCTCTGACTCCCAGAGGATTTAAACTAAGCCCTAGTAAACTATAGATTACGATTGTACCTGGCTTGCTTACACAATAATGCAGTAACGATATGATGCCTATCAGCAATCCATTGGTATGATGTTTCATCGATAAAATCAGATCGTGGTATTGCTTTAAAGAGTAGCTAGATAATAGTCAAATATTTCAGTATGGTTCATATTAATTAATGTAAACTAAATGCTGAATATTTGAAACTTCTCTAAACACCAGATTTAGAAGTTACTGTGTTCTGAGATTGCGGTGGTGAGTTTATTAATCACCTCCTCGATCGCCATTGCTCCTAATTCTCCTGAAGCACGGGTACGGATACTTAAGGTATTATCTGCTACCTCTTGATCCCCCACTACAGACATCACAGGGATTTTTTGCTTTTCAGCATTCCGCACCATTTTGCCCAAGCGATCGCCATTAGTATCGGCTTCAGCACGAATTCCCGCTGCCCGCATTTTGGCTGCCACTGCTTGGACATATTCATAATGATCGGGTCGAACGGGTAATAAACGCACCTGAATTGGGGCTAACCAAAGAGGGAAGTCTCCTGCATATTCTTCAATTAAGATGCCAATTAGCCTTTCTAAAGAGCCGAAGGGCGCACGGTGAATCATAATTGGACGCTTACGAGAACCATCTTCCGCGACGTATTCTAATTCAAAACGTTCGGGCAGGTTGTAATCTACTTGGACTGTGCCTAACTGCCATTCTCGACCTAAAGCATCTTCAAAAATAAAGTCCAGTTTCGGGCCATAAAACGCGGCTTCCCCAATTCCTTCAAAATGGTTCATGTCCATTTTTTCCACTGCCCGACGGATCGCATTTTGGGCTTTATCCCAGGCATCATCAGAGCCAATATATTTATCCGACTCTGGATCACGGAAGCTAAGACGAGCCTTGAAATTTTTCAGTTGCAAACTCTTGAAGACAGTTAAGATAAGCTCCACCACCTTCAAAAACTCATCATCTAGCTGTTCAGGGGTAACAAATAGGTGAGAATCATCCACCGTAAAGCCCCTTACTCTGGTTAAACCCCCTAATTCCCCAGACTGTTCGTAGCGGTATACTGTCCCAAACTCAGCGAACCTGATCGGCAACTCGCGATAAGACCGTAGTTCACTTTGATAGATTTGAATATGAAAGGGACAGTTCATTGGCTTGAGGACAAAACCCTGTTCCGCTGCCGCCGCTGCCTCACTCTCCGCCATCATGGGAAACATGTCTTCTTTATAGTTTTGCCAGTGTCCCGAAATTTTAAACAGATCGACTTTTGCTAAATGAGGCGTTACAACGGGAAGATAACCCCGCTTAGTCTGTTCTTGCTTCAGATAATCTTCTAACTGCGATCGCAAAATAGTTCCTTTAGGAGTCCAGAGGGGCAACCCAGAACCCACCGCATCAGCAAAGATAAATAGTCCTAGCTCTTTCCCTAACTTACGATGGTCTCGCTTTAAAGCCTCTTCCTTACGGCGATGATATTCTGCTAACTGTTCGGGAGTTTCCCAGGCAGTACCATAGATCCGCTGAAGTTGCGCTTTAGTTTCGTCCCCCCGCCAGTATGCTCCCGCAACGCTCTCTAAAGCGATCGCTTTGGGGTCTATTTCCTCGGTACTGGCAACATGAGGCCCTGCACACAAATCCCACCAACGATCTCCCAGATGATAGATGGTAATGGGTTCTTGAATACTATCGAGAATCTCTAATTTATAGGGTTCATTTTGGGCAGTAATCCGAGTTCTTGCCTCTTCTCGACTCACCTCTTCCCGAATTACAGGCAGCTTGCGGTTGATGATCTTGATCATCTCCTTGCGAATCTGCTTTAAATCCTTCTCAGTAAAAGGATCGGGACTATCAAAATCATAATAAAAACCAGTTTCTGTCCAGGGGCCAATAGTCACCAGTGCCTTGGGGAACAACGTCTGTACCGCCATTGCCATGATGTGAGATGTAGTATGGCGAATTTTTTGTAACGATTCCGATTCACTAGTACGGAGTAATTTGATGGGTTGTTGTGCTGGTTCTGCTTCGGGCATCGGCTATTTTTTAAGACGCAAGTAATCAAGTATTATCGTTTTATTCTAGATCGGGATTGCCCTAGGGATATTAAGATCGCTGTTGAATCTATATGAATCAATAAATGAATCAACAAAAAAATATTTATATTAAATTTTGTGAAAAACGCTAAGATAAATACTGGGATAATAAACAAGTTTTAAAATAAGATAATTCGATTTTAATGACTACCGAACAACCCACCGAGAAGGAGCTACTAAAAACGGTTTTAGAGCCGCTGTTAGAGGATTTTCAATACTGGTTTGGGCGATCGCGTACATTACTAGAGTCAGAACAGATGTCCTTCTTCACAACTCAAGAACAGGCTAAATTGCTAGCCAGAATTGTTCATAGTCAGCAAGAAGTTCAGACGGCACAAATGCTATTTCGAGCAACGGAAGGATTAGCTGGGATAGACTCGAAAATGATGCTTCCTTGGCATCAGCTAGTGGCTGAATGTTGGGATGTTGCCCGAAGATTACGAGAAAATAAACAACTACCCCATTGATTCAAATCCTGTTGCAAAATCTTAAACAAGCTTAAACAACAGTAAAAAACACCCAGATCATTTCCATTACCGATTATTGTTGTGAATTTATGAGGAAAAATAAACTATATGTTGCATTTAATTTACATTTTAGCCTTCACGGTCATTGCTCTTTTAGCAGTCAGTAACTTGATTCGGAGTTTAGTTACTTTAAGCGCCGAAAGCCAAAAGTTTTATCCTCCTCAATACAATACTTCTAACCGAGGATCTGCCTCAATGCAGAAAGTTCATCCTGAATTGCTAGATGACCAGGGCAGGATGATTGAAGAACCACTGCTATTGATGCGTTCTGTCTCGGTAGATGACGCGCGATCGCGTTTGAATGCGCTGTACGATGCGTCTCCCAGTAAAACTGTCGACCCTGAAGAATAAGACGTTTCTTAGTTTTATCTAATCATGTTAGAGTTTGGGCAGTCTGACGGTGAAGTTACTGCCTTGACCGAGGGAGCTTTCAACCTCAATACTACCTCGATGAGCCACAGCGATCGCCTTGGCTATAGCCAGCCCTAATCCAGCACCACCCTGGCTCCGAGAACGAGCCTGATCCACACGATAGAAACGGTCGAAGATACGCTTTTGTTCTGTTTTAGAGATGCCAATCCCCGTATCTCGAATACAAATTATGGCATTGTGATGTTCTTCAGTCAGACTTAAAGTTACCTTTCCCCCTGCTGGTGTATATTGAATCGCATTAGTAACTAAATTAATAATTAAACGATATAATTGCTGGCGATCGCCAATTACCTTGAGCTGCTCGGATACGCTAATTTGAGACTTGAGATTGATTTTGGAGGCGATCGCCAAAGCTGCTAATTCTTCTTCTACCTCAATCATCAACTCTGCGAGAGAGATTTTATCTTGTTTAACTTGACCAGCTTTACTACTGCTTAACTCTCCATCAATACGGCAAAGAGTTAGTAAATCGGCGACCAAATAAGATAGTCGTTTGTTCTGACGCACTATAGTTTTGAGGGTATCTTTCGCCTGTTCCTCCGATAAGCTAGGCAACATGAGATTAGATTGAGCCGTTGCTTGAATGGCGGCTAAAGGAGTTCTGAGTTCATGGGCAGCATCGGCGGTAAACTGCTGCATTTGCCGATAGGCTTGATAAATTGGACGGATGGCTAATTCTGC
>JBEANW010000593.1:0-4577 GCA_041165225.1 Cyanobacteriota bacterium
GTCCGTTAGTAAAAGCTGGCAGGGCAAATGCTTTCATTTCTGACCAGAGGGGAGAGTACCACATCCCAGGCATCCAACCCATAGCCAATTCTTGTTCCACTGGTTCATCCAGCAAACTATAAGGTGAGAGCAATCCATGTTGGGAGTCTCTCAGGAATTTTTTAGGAGCCCAGGTACGAAATAGCTTTTTCAACGGATTAGGTTCATAAATTTGGCTCCAAATTTCTCCATGCCAAGAATTTCTAATGGGTTTGGTAACAATTGCTCCTGGTGTAGAGCCAATTTTCCCTGGAGCGATCGCAGCTTTGCCATAATGGAAGCGATATAGTAATTCTGGCAGTACGGCCATACTGAGTAAGTCAGTGAAGTTAGCTGCCATCCCATGAGCCGAAAAGCAGAGGATATTTGCATCCTGGGGCGCTTCTTCTAGAATTTTACCAATCGCCCGATCTACCTGCTGGTAGATACTCAATACTGGATCGGCTTTAGTACCGTTGTTGCTTAGATAATTATAGGCAGGGTGGTCTGGCTGACTATGATTGTATAGGTCATGCCCTACAGTGTGAGTTTCCCCAAACACCATCATCAACAAGTCCCAATTATCCTGTTTTAAGAGGTCACGAGCGATCGCGCAATGTCCATCAATACTTTCTTTGAGTGCTTCTTGAATCCAAGTGACATATTCAGGATTCCACCACAACCCATTATCGTTATGCAGTACAGGATTCTTACCGTATTTTTCAATTACCTCAGCAAACGCCTCTGGAGGATTGGAGGCACTCACCGTATAGGGATAGTGACCACCCCAACCGAGAATTTGAATGCCATTAACCTCATCTGCCAGAGTACTTACGGGAACATCTAAAATTGCTACTTTGTAATCTTCTCCCAGGGCATAAAATGGCGAGAATTCTTGGTAGTCATATCCACTTTTAACTACATCACAAACAATCTCGTAGTTATCTGGATTGTAGCTAGCCGTATCCCAATAGCCCAGGGTGTCCGCTCTACATCCTGTAGAAAAAGTTGCCCAGAGGGGTTCCGTAGTTGAATATTCCGTAGGTACTCCACAATAATGGACTGTATTGTTCAGGCGACTATAAGTTCCTGACTGACTAATTTTGCTTAAGTTAGGCAGATGTCCCTCAGTCATCCATTTTTCGATTAGTTGAGGTTCAGCAGCATCTAAGCCAATTACTATAGTTGATTTTTTCATTTTTTGCTAAAAAGAACTACTTTAGATTACTATTTATTGACGAACAGAACGTCAAAATTATATATATTTAGGCAGTAGCGGTCTTAGATTGACCCCCTTCATTAGCATTAGGGAAATAGCTCTTGCTGTATTTAGATTGATAGGAATAACGGTCAAACTCTTTCGGTTTGACACCATTGATTACCATCCCCAAAACCTGTTGCTCAAGATGAGCATTATATAGCGTCTCTTTGGCTAGTTCTGCACTTTCATGTTCCACGACTCCTGGACGACTGACAAAGACAATACCGTCGGTTAGTTTACTCAGGGTTAGAACATCTGCCGTCACTGCTAAGGGTGGTGCATCAATAATCACTAATTCATATTCTTTTCTCGCTGTGGCGACTAGCTGGCTCATCTCTGGTGAATCCAGTAAAGCCAAAGGATTAGGTGCAATGGTACCTGCGGTTAGAATATCTAGTTGTTTCATCGGCTGAGTGACAACCTGAGACAGTGGTGTTTTGTGCGCCACAACATCTTTGACTCCCACTTTATTGCTGATCTGCCAGAGATCGTGCTGAGAAGCCTTTCTTAAATCGCCGTCAATCAGTAAAACTTTGCGCCCCAACTGAGCCATCGCTGCTGCTAAGTTTGCTGCTACTAGAGACTTTCCTTCTCCTGGAACAGAACTGGTCATTAAGATTACCTTTGGTTGTCGATTGCCCACCAGGAACTTAAGGTTAGTTTGAATCATGCGATAGATTTCGCTGGCAAAGGAATCAGGTTCTCGTTGAACCACAAGTCCTCCTTGACTATTTTGCAGTACATCAAGAGGAACAATGCCCAATACCTGAAAGGTAAACCTTTGTTTGATTTCAGCAATAGTTTTGAGGGAGCGATCCTGCATTTCCAGTAAAATAGCAGTCAGATTAGCCAGAAATAGACCCATCAAAACACCAAGAACTATTAGTGGTATTCTACCTGTGCTACCTTCTTCGGGAATAAGACCAGATTCAATAACTTGGGCATTCCCCGTCTGCTGGTTAACTAGGACATCGAGATCAGACTTATTCTCCAGTAAGTTTTTGTATGTCGAACGGGCGCTATCAACTTCTCGTAATAGAGACTGCTCTTGTTTCTCTAATCTGGGTACTTGTTTAGCTCGGTTCAGATAAACCTGTTGATATTGATACAAAGATGACAGTTGGGTTTGTAGACTCAGTTCGTCTATTTTGAGACCGATGAATTTCTCGACTTGATTCTCCTTGAGGTCACCGCTTTGCAACAAGCCTTCGGAAACTTTTGTGCCAACATACTCTTGAATTAACCCCTGTAGTTCGGAATTTAGATTTTGTTTTTTCTCCAGGAGGCTGCCTACTGCGGGATGATTATCGTTAAATCGCTGCCTTTCTTGAGCTAATTCTGCCTCCGTGGTACCAAGCTGCTCAAGGATGCTTTTAACTTGTGGTGTATTGCTTAATTGAACTGTAGTAATTGCCTGTTTTAAGTTGAGGCCTATTTGATTTTGCAGACTATCAGTCTGAGCTTTTTTACCCTGTAACTCTGCACCAACACCTGATATGTCACGATTAAGAGTGCCGATTTCAGTGACCAGATTTTTTTTCTCTTCTTGTAAATCTACAACCTGGTTCTTTTCATAAAAGTTTTGTAAATCAGCTTCTAGAGTATCTAGTTTACTTTCGATTTTGGGGATGGTACCAGAAATGAAACTATCGGCACTAGCGGTAGCAGACTTATTACTGCGAACATGCTCCTCTACATAAACGTTCATCAGAGTGTTTACTACTTTGGAGGCGATTATGGGGTCGGGGTCTTTATATTCGATGGAAATAACATCACTTCCGCCAACAATCTCGATCGCTAGTTTTTTTTCTAGCTCTTTTACTTTAAGTGGCTCTCCCTGAGAATTTTCTAGCTTTAATTGGTCTATAGTTTGTTGCAATACTGGTTCTGAAGTCATCCTCAGCTTTTCCGTACTCAGAGGAGTTTGAGTATTGAGCAAGGAATCAAATTCATTAGTATTTTCTCCCAACTTCAGAAGTGCATTAGGAGTATTTTTTTTGAATAGTATTTTTCCCTCAGATTTATAAGTTTCGTCTACAAAGCTAGTGAGAAAGAGGGTAGTTCCAACAGTAACCACAAAAACAGATAGTGCTGGCAGCCAACGACGCTTGAGTTTGAGCAAATATTCTTCTATATTAATGTCAAACTCTGCTCGTCGATTGGGGTTATAAGAGCTATCTCTCTGAAGGTTAGTCATAGGGGTATTCCTTAATATGTAAAATTAAAACGCTACAATTTTTCTCTAAAAATTCCAAAAAACATCTTAGTAATTACTGTTATAGAGAATTTATAGTCGATTGGACAGGTGAATACTTTGAAGTTTTAGTAAAGTTGAGTTCAAATAACGTGAAAATATTAACAAGATAAATAAAATCGAATTAATACAAGTATAATTACTTAGGATTTTTGCTATCTTTTATAAGAAGAAGCTATTTAAGAATATGTTTAGTTTTATTATAATTCTATTTTTTAGATGTGACTGTCAATCTCTATGATCTGACGTTGTTTTTTGGCTGGATAATAATTTAAAATCAACAAATATTTTAATTCTCAATTATCTATAATTGAACTGATACATAGAATTCTGATTGATCTCAATCAATCCAAATTATTTTAATTTAAATAGTTATTGCACTTATTAATATGAGTTCCCTGGCTACTTTGCAAATTGATTTAACGTGAGTTCGGGACAAGGAAAGAAGCACTCAAGGTAGCAATCCTGGGTAGCCATCAATAAACCCATACAGGTGCGAAAGTTCATATTAATTATTTTAGGTGTTGAATTATGGTTTGGAAAATCACCGCTGAAGAATTGATCATCCGTTATGGTGACGGGGAGAGAAATTTTGCTGGAATTGAGTTGCTCCAATCCGAACGTTTTCTCCCCGAAAATCCCATCGATCTCAAAGGAGTTAGTTTGCGGAATGTTAACCTGCGTGGGGCTTGTTTGAGATACGCTGACCTGACTGGCGCTGTTTTGATAGAGGCCTTCTTGCAAAAAGCCACTGTCCGAGATGCCAACATGGAGTCGGTCAATTTGCACTGGAGTAGTTTGCATGAGGTCGATCTCCGAGGCACCACCTTGAGTCATATGAATGCTACTGGAGCTTTTTTCTGTGGAGCTAGAATCGGTGGTTTTGATTATGCCATCTTGGTTGATGCCGACTTCCGAAATACTAATACTTTCAATTCCACTCTCTGTAGGGGTGGAAACGTGATCTGGAACACTGTTATGTCTGATGGAACTATTATCGTTGGCCCCCAATATGGAGATGGACGATAATTCTTCTTCATCTGC
>JBEANW010000594.1:0-3716 GCA_041165225.1 Cyanobacteriota bacterium
AGGGCTAGATGTGGGTAGGAAGCGAATGGGAGTGGCAGGTTGCGATGGCACTGGTCTAATTGCCACTGGTTTAACCACTATTCAGCGGACTTTTTGGGCGGCAGATGTTCGACAGTTAAAAGACATTGTGACAGCAAGAGAGGTAGAAATCCTCGTCATCGGTTTACCCTACAGGCTTGATGGAACATTAGGCTCTCAGGCACAACAGGTACAGAAATTTGCCGACCGAATTTCTCAAACTTTGCAGCTACCTTTTGAATACGTAGACGAGCGCTTGACCTCTGTGGAAGCGGAAGCACAACTAAAAGCCCAAAATCGTTTTTCGACCCGCAACAAAGGGGCAATTGACCAACGCGCAGCAGAAATTATCTTACAGCAGTGGCTAGATACTCAACGGGCTACAAAATATAAAGTCCAAAATATTATTACTGAACAATCGGATCTTGGGTATAGTTGAGGCGGATTTTTTCTAGCTGTCTAATTTTCTCAATGGCAATGTTGATTTCTTGGGAATAGTATTCCATTAACTTGAGATCTGTTGCAGGACTGAGGTTTTGTAAATGTTGTGTACAGTAGAGCTGGCGTTTTTGATAGTTTACCTGCTCTAGGGAAGCGATCGCTTCTGCTATTCTCACTTCGGCGCGAAAGACATCTTCTTGGGTTTTTTCGTCCAGATGAAACAGTTTCGTTACAGTCATTAGCTTTTGAGGGAAGCTGGCACTAAGATTGTGTAATTCCCCCAGGAGTGGGTTGATATTACTGATGGAGGAGTTAGGAATGGTTTCCTCTGCCATGATTATTTGTTGCCACAGAAAGCGATGGGATGCGACGTTGAATAGTAAATCTTTGGTTTCTAACTCGCCGATGATTGCCTCGCGATAACGGGGGTAATGGATATAGATGCGTAAAAGTAAGGCTTCGGCTTGCTCTAATAGTTCACTTTCAGGATCTGTAGCGATCGCGAAGGTAGATCTAGCAAGGGATTTTTTGGATTGCTGATACTTGGATTGTGCCGACTTGATTTGTGACTTGAGGGTAGCCAAGTTTTGCAGAATCAAGCGAGCGTCCCCTAGGCTCAGTAACTCGGCGCAGTGAGTCAGGTAATGGTTACGTTGGTTAGCATCCTGGAGCTTATTGAGGAGCTTAATCATCCCCCCTGCCACCTGCTGAAATTCATCCGCAGCCTTGAGGTTTTTATTCGCTAATAGGCGGTCGATCAGCCAGTCGAGCCACAGGGGAGCAGTTTCTAGGGCTTGATAATAAAGGACTACCCCATCTGCTCGACCTTTTATAAATTCATCGGCATCTTTCCCATCAGGCAGATTCAGAATGCGTAGCTGCACCACACCACCATAGACTAGATCTTCTACTTCGGCGATCGCTCTTTCTGTCGCTTTTGTACCTGCATTATCGGCATCAAAATTGAGAATTACTTGTTTAGAAGCAGTGAAGCGGAGGAGTTGCTTAAGCTGATCCTGGGTAAAGGCTGTACCCAAGGATGCCACCACATGGTCGATTCCAACTTCATGGAGAGCGATCGCATCAAAATAGCCTTCCACGACTACCGCACAGTCTGCCTTCCCAATCGCACTACGAGCTTTATCCAGAGCAAATAGAGTCTTGCTTTTATCAAATAGCGGGGTTTCAGGGGAGTTAAGATATTTTGGTTGATCCTCCTCCTTCAGACTACGACTGCCAAAACCAATAATTCTTCCCTGAAGATCCATGATGGGAATAATCAGGCGATCGCGAAATACGTCATAGTAGCCGCTCCCCGTCTTACGAGATTTAATTAATCCTGCCTGTTCCACGAGGTTAACAGGATAACGTTTCTGCTCGACTAAATAACGATAGAGAGTTTCCCAACCCCCAGGGGCATAACCAAGCTGGAAACTACTAATAGTCTGCTCTTCAATGTTTCTTTGTTGGCGGAGATAGGTTAAAGCCACTTCTCCCTGGGACTGCTGGAGCGCGTGTTGAAAAAAACTAGAGGCGATCGCTAATATTTCATAGAGCTGTTCTTTTAAGGTAAGCTGCCGTTGAATTTCCTGTCTTTGTTCAGGCTCCACCGTCTTAATCTCAACTTGATAGCGCCGCGCCAGATCAAGAACAACTTCTGCAAAAGACTGCTTACCGATCTCCATCAAAAACTTATAGGCATTGCCCCCTTCGCTACAACCAAAACAGTAATATACCTGCTTGTCTTGACTGACACTAAAGCTGGGAGTTTTCTCATTATGAAAAGGACACAAACCTAAAAAATCTTTGCCTCTTTTCCGCAACACAATATGCTCGGAGATCACATCAACAATATCGATTCGCTGCTGTACTTCATCAATGGTGTCGGGATGCAATCGGGGAACTTTCACTCAATAACAATCTCAAGTCTAAAATCTCAAGTCTAAAATTGTCACAGTATTATTCTATCCTGTTACTTAATGGTAATTTTAAACTGATAGATATGCTGGCACAATGGGATTGCTTTCTCAAAAACTTGGGAGAATGGCATGGCTCCTTTACTCGTTTTTCCTCTGAAGCTTCAGAAACAGCGGATACTCCCACCCTAGTAACTTTAGAAGGATTAAATAATAATCAAAGTGTGCATCAGGTAGTGCGTTATTTACCTCCTGATGAGCCATCTCGTGACGTGATGGTAGATTATGATTCTCTCAACCGCAGTATTTTGTTTTTTGCTAACGGTGCTTTTTCTCAGGGCAGTATGCAGTGGGGACCTTACAGCACTTTTGGCGGTGAATTTGGTCTGATTGATAATGAGTTTGGGGATGGCACTCGTCGGCTGCGGATGGTAGAGCTTTATGATAATTCATCTCAGTTGGAGCGAGTGGTGTTAATTAGAGAAAGACTACCTGAGAGTAATGTACCAGAAAGACCAACCTTAACTGTAGAGAGCTTAATCGGCGAATGGGCAGGACAGGGAGTAACCCTTTATGCCGATCTGAGTAACCCAACGGAGTTTTCGAGTCATTTATCAATCAAACAAAAGAATAGTAACCAGATTGAACAAACTTTATCTTTTGCTAATCAAAGAATTAGTTCAACTGCAAAAATAGTGGGTTCAAGATTATTGTTTGCTAATAGTAAATTACCTACCCAGGTGCTGTTACTGCCTGATGGTGCATCCTGTTGCTGTCCTTTAAAAGTAGGTTTGGGTCATGATTTTGGTTTGGAAATGGGCTGGTTATTACAACCTAATATTAGACAAAGAATTATACGTAGTTATAACGAAAAAGGTAATTGGGTTAGCTGTAGTTTAGTGACAGAAAAGAAAGTATAAACAAGTAAAATAAGTAGTCATGATTCTAAGGTCGACTTTATCCATTTGGAGAGAAAAAAAAGACCCCAGCTACCAGACTGAGGTTGATTATGAGAAGATTGTTTGCTCTAGAAGTTGTTTTCGCTCAGAATAATCTAGCAATTCAATATAAAAACTAAATATATAAAGTGAGAAGTGTATCTAAAACTATTGCCATCTATATGCTATAAGTCAGCTGCGCTTAAATTTAGAGTTTAAATCCAACTAAGTTGACCTTATCCTTATGTAAAATATTATAACAATATATATTAATTTGTGTAACTTTTTCTAATATATTTGTCAAAGTTTTGAGAAATTGTGGTTCTAAAATTATGAATTCGATGAACGATGCCTTCGATGAACTTCGTAATCGCCAAGACGGAACTGGAGATGTATCAAGTCT
>JBEANW010000595.1:0-2745 GCA_041165225.1 Cyanobacteriota bacterium
AGAGAAAAACTGAATCAAGTCAAACCTTTAACTATCGGTCAAGCTAGCCGTATTGGTGGGGTTAACCCTGCGGATGTGAATGCTTTATTAATTTACCTGGAAATTAAAGCTCAAAAACAAAAGGTGGCGGTGAATTAATGTTGATGTTTTCCTGTGGTTGGGAAAGATTTGTAAGGGCGAACGGCGGTTCGCCCCTGCCGTAAATGAAATGTTTTGTGACTGGTGGGACGGGTTTTGTTGGGGCAAATTTAATCAGGCTCTTACTGCGTCAGGGATATGAGGTTAGGGCTTTAGTGCGCCATCATAGTTCCCTAGATAATCTCAAGTCTTTAGATGTCGAGATCGTTACAGGAGATTTAAACAGCAGTGATTTATCAACCCTAATGTCTGGCTGTCAGGTATTGTTTCACGTTGCCGCGCAATATTCCCTGTGGCAGAGCGATCGCGATTTACTTTACCGCAGCAATGTTTTAGGTACTCGCAATATCCTAGCCTGCGCCCGTCAAGCAGGGATTGAACGCACTGTCTACACTAGTTCGGTGGCTGCCATTGGGGTTAAGCAAGATGGCATAGCGGATGAGACTTATCAAAGTCCTGTAGATAAATTGGTAGGAGACTATAAAAAGTCTAAATACTATGCTGAACAAGAAGCAGTAAAAGCAGTACAGCAAGGACAAGACATTGTGATTGTCAATCCCAGTACCCCTATCGGTGCGTTCGACTTAAAGCCTACTCCTACAGGAGAAATTATTGTCCGTTTTCTGCAACGGAAGATGCCTTTTTATCTGGATACAGGACTAAACCTAATTGATGTGCAGGATGTAGCCCAAGGGCATATTTTAGCTTTAACAAAGGGGAAAACAGGCGATCGCTATATTTTAGGCAACCAAAATCTAACTTTTAAGCAATTACTGGGCAAGCTAGAACAAATTACCGACATCCCTGCGCCAAAATATACCATTCCCTATGGGATTCCCTACGGCGTTGCTTGGTTAGAGGAGAATTTCCTAACTAAGTTTGGCAGACAGCCCACCATTGCCCTAGACGGAGTACGCATGTCCCAGCAAAAGATGTTTTATGATGCCAGTAAAGCAGTTACCGAGCTAAATTTACCCCAATCTGATCTCGATTTTGCCTTAAAAGCAGCAGTACAGTGGTTTCAAAAGCTTTGGCTGAATTAAATCATCAATCTTCGGCGATTACCTCAACATCGACTCTGAATTAGCAAACTCAAGTTTCAGCTTGATTATTCTTACACCAGATAAATTTGGCAAAGATGAAAAATGAAATAAAAAATATCTTTGAGTTGCCCGAACAACTGCCCGCAGCGGAGTTATTTGAGACTTTGTGGCATAATGAGCAGATTTCCATTAAACGGATCATTTCCACAGGACAAATAACCCCAGTAGGGGAATGGTACGACCAAGAGCAGAACGAATGGTTAATTGTGCTTCAAGGCTCAGGAGAGTTGAGCTATGAAGATAATTCTCGGATTAAACTAACTACAGGGAATTATCTCTTAATACCCGCTCACCAAAAACATCGAGTTGAGTATACCAGTACTGAACCTCCTTGTATTTGGCTTACTGTTTTCTTTTAATAAAAATCAAGTTAATTTAGTCAGTAAAACTGTAAAATCCTATATCTTGTTGATTGATAACTCCAAACTCCTAAATATGCTTCTTACTTTTGATGCCGAGTCTGCTCAAAAACGCATTGATCAGTTTTGGCAACTTCCCGCCAGTTTTGGCATGGAAAGAAATGCCTATCATAATTATCTAAACGAGATTGTGAGCGATCGCTATGCCCTAATCAACGGTTTACAGCTACTTAGAGACGAATTACAGCTTGCTGCCTCCAGTCCTACTGATATCCATATCTGTGGTGCAGATTTAAGTTTACCCAGCGTCGTTACTACTTTGGCTTATACCAACTGTGGCGATCGCATTCACCAGGGAGAAGTTACTAAACGTTATCGAGATGTCGTGGCATCCCGCTTTGCTACCCTCTCAGAAATTGGCGAACTCAAACTAGAGGCATTTTTCCCCGCAGGGGGTGGGACAGACAACGGAGCAACTTTAGCCCATGTCACTGTGGCACATCAAATGGATGAACCTTTGCGCCGTAGACTCTATGAAGGTAATGCTCAATCAATGGTCTTAGTGGCAACGGATCTTAAGACCCATGTGGGACGTTTAGAAGAAGGAGAGCAGCGGATCTATGGTAAGACTCGCGAATCCCCCTGGAGAGAACCCCGCCATGCCTGTGGTGCAATTGTGGGCGCGCTCACGGACTATCGTCCCCACAACATGATTCATCGTCGTATTCGAGATGATTTGGGAGAGCAAAACTTTCAATTTCTTTCCACCCGTAAGATTATGACTGATGACGGGATAGATATCACTATGGCGGTGGCAGCGGCGATTGTCGCGATTCGAGGCATTCGGAATACAGCAATGGCAATGACGCAAGAAATAGATGAACGAGGTGTAGCCCATTTAACCGCCAGTACTACCGTGAATCGTCCCTCCAGAGATGATTTAGTTATTTATTTAGCCAGGGCAACGGTATTTAATGGCAAGGTACGGATTCAAAGTTTAGGCACAAAAGCAGATTTGTATAGTGGCAAGCTAATTAAATATGCGGGAGAGAAAAGACTTCAGCTTTACTATAACAATCTTGATAGCGAGTGCTTACCCATAGAAGAAATCTCTTACCAGATAAAATATTCTACTCTTCGCTAAA
>JBEANW010000596.1:0-4965 GCA_041165225.1 Cyanobacteriota bacterium
TGCTGAAGTTGCGATCGCATGTGAGCAATATTTTGCAACGTCCACTGAGCAGGTGGAATCCCGCGATCGATCGCCGCATTTTCCGCAGGTAAACCAAAGGCATCCCAACCCATAGGATGAAGCACTCGATAACCCTGCATCCGCTTCAGCCGAGCAATGACATCCGTAATCACATAGTTCCGCACATGACCCATGTGGAGATTGCCTGAAGGATAGGGAAACATCGACAAAGCGTAGAATTTTGGTCGATCGCTTGAAGTTGGAGTTTGATCGATCGCCGATTCTTGCCACTGCCGTTGCCATTTCTGCTCGATTTCTGCTGCGTTGTATCGTGACTCCACAACTGGGGTTACTCCTATGAATCACTGTAATTAGCTAGTATAAGTCATTTGGTTCGTTAGCTACAAGCTATAAGCTCTAAGCTCTAAGCTTTTGAAAAAATCCCCAGATATCAGTTTATGGCTCAAATTATGGCTCAAAATGTTCCTTCCCTTAATCCAGAATTAGCGATCGCCGCGATCGCTAATGCTACCCAAAACAATCCTGTAATCCTCGATTTTGATGAGACTCTCTTCCTGAGAAATTCTACGGCGGAATATATCAATAGTCTACGTCCCCGTTTCATCGGCTGGATGCTAATTATGCTCCTAAAAGTCTTTAGACCTTGGTCTTGGCTACCAGGAGAATTTAAAGGCAAGCAGCTTCAAGATTGGTATTTGGTCACAATTCCCACTATTTTATTACCCTGGACGCTATTTCTTTGGCAGGAGAAAGCACGGCAATTAGCTGAAGATTATAGCAATGCCGAAATAATCTCCGCCGTCAATAGTAATCCTGATGCCCCAATTATCGTCGCGAGTTTGGGCTTTAACTTTATTATCAATCCTATCCTGCAATATATGCCCCTGAGTTATGACCAGCTAGTGGGTTGTCGATTTTGGCAAGGAGCAGGCGATCGCCTGCAAGGAAAGTTATTGATGATGCAGCAAGTATTATCCCCTTCGGCAATTGCCTCGGCAATTTTAGTTACTGATTCAAAGGATGATCTACCCTTACTACAAGTAGTTCAGCAACCTTTCTTGGTTCAGTGGTCTGGCGCTAAATATATCGACCCGTTTCAAGACTTTTGGCTTGATGCTTGGGCAAAAAGATAAAGATATCCCTTAGTTATTTTTTGGCTTAATCAATTCAGAGATATTAATCTTGATATTAAATTGCTTGAGTATATTTTCAATTTTCTTGAGGAGAAAATAATATTTAGTTGTAATGGGCTTATAGTCGAGATCATAGTCGGATATTGTTTGACAGAGCCAGTCATAGTTTGGCGATCGCTTATCAATATTTTTGAGTTTGTCTAGTTCTTTTTGCCAAGTGCGGTAGTAGAACATCCCAAAATAGTGGATCGAAACTAGCTGATCGAAACTAGCTAACTGGAATTCGGGGGATAAACGATTGTGTAATGGTAGAGGATAGCTATAGGCGGGAGAAAAAGGGAAGACTTCTTCTTCTAGAGCGCAGACTGTTGCTGAGAGAGAGGATTGTTCAATCATATAGTTCCCCTGCTTCGGTACAATTGCAGCCTGCATGACCTGTTCAAAATTATGCTTCCAAGCGGTAAAAATCCCTGCGCTGCGACGTACAGCTACCATACCTGAGTTCCAATAGGCTCTAATTTTTTTGTTACCAATCGGGGTGCAAACAAATCTTTCCTGTCTCACTCCCACTGTTTGATAAAGCTGTTGCCAGTACTCGTCCTGAACATCTTGAGTGCCTGTGGAGCCGATACCTCTGCCATATTCAACCCGCAGACCAATATTGTAATTACTGGGGAGTAAAAACTCTGTTGGTTCGGCAAAAATACATTTATCGCTGTCTAAAAATACCAGGATTTCGGCATCGATGGCTTCCTCTGCATAGGCGCAAACATAAGGTTTATTAGCTAGATAATAGTCTTGATATTTGACATTCAGCACAACCTGTTGGTGATCTACTCCTAATTCCGCAAATTGTTGCAATGTTTCCTCCGCGACAGGGGAGCCTTGGCGAGGATGAAAGCTATAAATCGGCGTATCTTTGAGCTGCCCACCAAACTTACGGATACTGGCAGCGAGAATTTGTGACTGTTTTTCTAATCGACCAGGTTCGGTGCAAATTATAAAAGCTAAGGGCAGGGACATCTTAATATATTTCGCTTTAATTAATTATTAGTTAATTTATCGAGAGCTTATAGCTTATAGCTTATAGCTGGGGCTTCGCCCTTTTGTTTTTTCTGCAAACGTTGATACTCCAGAGAGATGGACAAGCAGGCAGCGATCGAGAGGATACCATAAGCATTTGTGGCGCTGATTCCCAGCCCAACATCCGCCAAACTTGCCAAGGCCACAAACATGAGGAATTGATACAACCAAAAATACTCAATTTTTTTTCGTGCTAATAGTAGGATCATGCCTTTAATCGCGACATTAACCAAGACAATGCCATAGAGTATTATCCCCACTAACCCCAAATTGGTGAAGGTTTCAATATAAACGTTGTGGGCATTAAAATTCTCGATAATTCCCTGGTCGGATGCCCAAGTGTTAGCAATTACGTAGGCTCCCGCATCGGAAGTCCAAAATCCGCCATAGCCATAGCCTAACCAGGGTCGCTCTTGGGACACGGTATCAATAATGATCGTCCAGATTGGAGTACGACCATTGAAGTTTGTGCCTTCCCCTAAAATATTGACCAAGATTGTTTCTTGCTGTGTCACAATCACCATGACTACCGCACCAATAACCACGCACAATAGACTGAGTAAGATGACTCTCACCTTATACTGCTGTTTAATTAGGGCATAAAGGGGCATTTGTACGATCAAGATGAGGAGCAGTAAGATACTAGTGGAACTATGGGAAACGATCGCCAAAAATAGAGTCAGCATAAAACCGATCCAATACCACCAGTTTCGGGGATTATCTAAGGTCAGAGTCAAGAGTAATATACCCCCTAGAACCATCCCCCGCCCCATATAGTTTTTATAGGGAAAAATTCCTTGCCACCCGTCTTCGACGATGCCATAACTCGGTACGCCCAAACAGGCTATGAGGCTCAGAACGGCAGCAATACCAATGACCCAGACCAAAATTTTCATCTGCTCTTTGAGGTTATAGCGAGCCGCGAAGTAGGCTGCGAAGAGAAAAGTACGTATTAGTCCCCGATTAATATCAAAGGTACTGGCAACATCCGCAGACCAAACTATGGAAAATATTGCCAGGGCTAAAAATATCAACAGAGTGATATTTCTGGTAGCAATATAGGCTACTTCCTTCCAGTGTAGGGCGACCAACAGGGCGACAAAGGGATAACTTAAGGCATTAATAATTCCCCCAGGAATTGGGGGGGGAATGTTGATATCCAGAAAGTAGATTAGCCAGATAACCGTGACTATGACCTCAAATCTGGCGACTAATCGACGGTGAATAGAGAGTTGCTGTAGTCCGATCATGGTGGTTTTTAGTTGCGGTCAGCTAGAATTTCTTGATAAAGGTTTTGATAACGATGGGCTTGAATCCTTAGGGCAAACTCTTGTAAGGCTTTTTCGCGGGCATGGTGAGCTAAAGTCTGTAATCTGGCATGATCTTCTAAGACCCAACCCACTCCCTGAGCTAGGTCTTCTGTGACAAAAGGACGGGCTAAATAGCCATTGTGCTGATGTTCAATCATGTCGGGCATGCCACCAATCTCAAAGGCGACACAGGGAGTCCCACAGGCGATCGCTTCCAGGACTGTGTTAGGTAGGTTGTCCTGGAGAGAAGGAGCCACAAAAACATCAGCGGCGGAGTAGGCTAGAGCTAAGGTCAAGTCATCTCCTAGGATACCCAGATAATTTGCTTTAAATCCTAATTCTGGGGAATTTTCAGGGGTTGATGCCCCCACTACCATCAGTTCTAGTTTGTCTTGCCAACCTGATTGACTTAGTTGCTGCAAGGCGGGCTGTAATAAATGAAATCCTTTGCGTTGGTCACTCGTCGCATTCAGGGACAAAAACAATACCAGTTGTTTATCTTGGGGTAGCTTTAATAAGTCCCTGGCGGTTTTTTGGTCTATGGGTCGATAGATCTCGGTATCTAAACCATAGGGAATCACTTCCACTCGGCGATCGCTAAATAAAGAACTTCGGTGAGCGCTATCTCCTAGCCATTGACTAGGGGTAACGATGGTTAAATCCAGATTGCTCCAGGCTTTTTGTTTACGTTGCCAGATTTTGCGGGATAAATCGGTTTCTTTGCTACTGTCTAGCAGCGGACAAGCGCCACAAGCAGCAGTGAACTTGTCACAGGATTGGTTATAATGACATCCCCCAGTAAACGACCACATATCATGGAGCGTCCAAACTAAGGGCTGGGAAAACTTAGCCAAGGTTTCGATTTGCAGATAGCCTGCACTGATCCAGTGTAAATTGATGATGTCAGGATTTAATTGCGCCACCTGTTGATGAACTTTTGATGGTAGCCAATGGGGGGAAAAAAGCTGCTTACTTTGCCGACGATAGGGTTTTAAGAGAAGCTGATCTAGGGTCAATCTGAATCCTATTTTCACCTGTTCAATGCCTGAAGAAGTATTCCCTCCTATAACCTTTGAATCTTGACTAAACTTTGATTGACATAAGATCCAAGATTCGACATTAATCTGATTTAAGCCTTGATGTAGTCGGTAGGCAGCGCGGGCAGCGCCACCTTGATTATCGAAAGTACTGAGGGATGCGATCTTCATGGAGATTTATATATTCACAGATCCAAATTACATTATGAGGAACAAGGCTTCACGGCTTCCATAAACAGAGAGTCTGGTTTGTAGATCTTGCCATCGGCTTCAGTGTCTAAATTGTAGCTAGTCCAGTTATCAAGATAGCTATCTTTGGCGGTACGCTGCACTACTTGCTCTAGGCCGCAATTTTTGAGCAAGATTGATAATGAATGTCGA
>JBEANW010000597.1:0-5011 GCA_041165225.1 Cyanobacteriota bacterium
TAGGACATCAAACCATTCTCCAGTGGCTATCCCAGCATTACGATCGCATTGTTGTTTGGGCATCAGACAACCCCTTTAAGCAGCACCAAACCCCTTTGAAATTTCGTAGCGAGATGTTGCAACTAACAATTGGGGATCTGGGTTTGAATAATATCAGTCTACATCCAGAATTAAGCGATCGCTATACTTTAATTACCGTTCACAAAGCTAGAGAAAAATGGGCAACCAAGATTGAATTCAGTCTCGTAATTGGTGCCGATATATTACCGCAAATTCATGGCTGGTATCACATTAAAGAGTTGCTAGAACAGGTCAAAGTTTTAATAGTACCCCGCCTGGGATATGAGATTAACGCAGCAGATTTAACCGACTTACAATATCTTGGGGGAGAATATGCGATCGCCAATTTAGATGCACCGCAAGTATCTTCTAGCACTTATCGCGTGCAACAAGATCAAAGTTTAGTTACCCCAGGGGTTCGGGATTATATTGAGCAGCGGAATCTTTATGGCATGGTTATGAAAGGAAAAGGGGAAAAGGGAAGATGAAAATTAATTCTAAAGTTAAAGTTGTCGCTAAAAATAATAGTAAATCAGAAAACTTAGCTGATTTTAAAGTTGGCGTGGATAACGTGATCTTTTCAGTAGATACTACTTATAATCGCGTCTTAGTGTTATTAAAGAAAAGAGATGAAGATCCTTTTAATAACTATTGGAGTTTACCAGGAACTCTAGTTTGCCAAGGAGAATCCTTGACGGATGCCGCTTATCGCACTTTGGCGGAAAAAATCCAGGTGGATAATCTATATTTAGAGCAGCTATATTCTTTTGGAGATCCTGGGAGAGATCCGCGAGAGAATCCTGATAGTTTTGGTGTTAGATATCTATCCGTCAGCTACTTTGCTTTAGTGCGATATGAAGCAGCACAGATTATTAATCAGCATAGCCATAATATTTCTTGGTACAAAGTTAATGAGATTCCTCAACTAGCTTTTGATCATGATGAAATTCTTAATTATGGTTGGAATCGCCTGAAGAATAAATTGCAATATAGTCCCATTGTTTTTGAAGTTTTGCCTCCAGAGTTTACTTTGAACGAAGTTTATCAACTTTATTGCACAATTTTAGGGGAGCATTTTTCCGACTATTCTAATTTTCGTTCTCGCTTATTAAAGCTGGGATTTTTATCAGATACAGGAGTAAAAGTATCTCGTGGTGCTGGTCGTCCTGCTAGTTTATATAAGTTTGATTCAGAGGCTTTTGCACCATTAAAAGATAAACCTTTGTTGTTTATTTAACTGATGTTATGCGCTCATTGATTTGTGAAGATTGGGACAGGGGACAGGGGAAAAGGGACAGGGGTTTATTGATCTATTTTCATAACTTACTTAAACTATTGATTTCTCGTTGTTTTGCGTAATGTCAGTTATTTAATAGTCATTAAAAATTAAAAATTTTAACTTTTAGCAGAAAAAATATGAAAATAGCGATCGCCCAAATAAATCCTACCATTGGTGACATTACCAATAATGCCCAGCAGATACTTGCTGCTGCTAGGGATGCCGCCCAACAGGATGTGCGTTTATTATTGACCCCTGAATTATCCCTTTGTGGCTATCCTCCCAGAGATTTGCTGCTCTATCCAGACTTTGTGGAGTCAATGGGAAATGAGTTACAGGCGATCGCCTTACAGTTGCCGAAAAATATGGCAGTGTTGATCGGAACGGTAGAAAATAATTCCCATGCAGCTTCCAAAGGACAAAAGCCGTTATACAACACCACCGCATTATTAGAGGGGGGAGAGATTAAACAGATCTTCCATAAGCGCTTACTACCTACCTATGATGTCTTTGATGAGGCTCGTTATTTTGAACCTGGATATGAAGCGAATCACTTTACTTTAGATGGGATTAAGGTTGGGGTAAGTATCTGTGAAGACTTGTGGAATGATGAGCAGTTTTGGGGAAAACGCAGCTATGAAGTTAACCCGATCGAAGAGTTGGCGCAGTTAGGGGTAGATGTAATTATCAACCTGTCGGCTTCTCCCTATACCCTAGGTAAGCAGCAAATAAGAGAGGCGATGTTACACCATGCCGCGACTTCTTATCAGAAACCAATTCTGTATGCCAATCAGGTGGGGGGGAATGATGATCTGGTGTTTGATGGTAACAGCGTGGTGTTTAATCATGAGGGAGAAGTGGTTTGTCGGGCAAAAGGTTTTGCTACGGATTTAATAGTGGTGAAATGGGATGAGTTGGTGTCTTCTCGTCAGGGAAATAGGGAAATAGAGGATCCTAAAGGATTAGCTCCGCTTCGCTCCGCGTCATGGGGAAATAGGGAGAAGCAAGCAAATAGTAACGTCGAGATATATAATGCGTTGGTGCTGGGGGTAAAAGATTACGCGAGGAAGTGTGGTTTTAGTCAGGCGATTTTAGGTTTAAGTGGCGGAATTGACTCGGCTTTAGTGGCAGCGATCGCTGCTGAGGCTTTAGGGGCAGAAAATGTTTTGGGCGTACTGATGCCATCTCCCTATAGTTCAGATCATTCTGTTAGTGATGCGATCGATCTGGTGGGTAAGTTGGGAATCAACAGCCAGAAACTGGAAATCCAAGAGGCAATGACGACTTATGATCGACTATTGGAACCGATGTTTGCGGGGACAGAATTTGGCATTGCGGAAGAGAATATCCAGTCGCGGATACGAGGGAATTTATTAATGGCGATCGCCAATAAATTTGGTTATCTACTCCTCTCGACGGGGACTAAGTCCGAAATGGCGGTGGGTTACTGTACTTTATACGGGGACATGAATGGCGGGTTAGCGGTCATTGCGGATGTACCTAAAACCAGAGTATTTGAACTGTGTCGCTGGCTGAATCGTGAGCAAGAAGTTATTCCCGAAAATATTATTACCAAGCCTCCTAGTGCAGAGTTGAAACCTGGGCAAAAAGACGCTGATTCTTTGCCCCCCTACGATGTCTTAGATGACATCCTTGATCGCCTGATTTGTCAGCATCAATCCTCCACTGCGATCGTAGCCAGTGGACATGATCCAGCCATAGTAAGTAAGGTAAGAGGGCTAGTTAGCCGTGCAGAATTTAAACGCCGTCAAGCACCTCCAGGGATTAAGATCACCGATCGCGCTTTTGGTACAGGCTGGCGGATGCCGATCGCTAAAAAATGGACTAGTAATTAGTTAGAGATAATGGCGTTTTTGATTGGGTAATGTCGCACAGAAGCTTACTGTTCTTAGCTATAAGCTCTAAGCTTTTTAAATCGCATACAGCCTTCCATGAGGCTTCATCCTCGAAACTTTTACGAATGACCCAAGGATCGTTATGCCGTTTCTACACGATGCTGACTATACACTTCCATGAATCTCAGCACTTGGGAGCCGTCCTTCGATTGGTTCATATTCATCCTCTAAAAGCCAAAGCTGAGCTTGTTTATAATCGCTGCAATTCTTTATAACTCTGTAACCGTCAGCGGGATCGAAAATATAACAACTTCCTGCTTTATCGCCTAGCAGAAGCAAAACATAAGGGGGTGACTGCATAGGATCGACCCAGACTTCAAGAAAACTCCAGCTATCCTTGACTGGGTCGAGTACGTGGGATGGGATGGTATCGGTTGTTCGCATCAATTTTAACCTCGCCCTAGAAGAGTGAAACTCTTGAACCGTTTGGGCCTATTCTAAAGCCGATTTGCTCAGAGAATAGCAAGCCATAACGCTCATAGTTTCGGATGTTACCTATATATTCACCTCTTTCTATGATAGCCTGAACAACCCGAAACATCGTCTCTTCGTCGTTGAAGACGTGAGCAGCCTGTCCCCGTCTCAAAAGCCTTTGGACTTGGGGAGTATTAGGCAGGTGCTTCGGAAGATGCCTAGGATCGAGGAAAACTTCACGTTCGATTGCACTCATAGTCCTCAGAGTACCAGGACTTCCGAGCATATCATGCTAGTAGTCAAAAATATCGAACAGGATTGCGACCGTTAAAGTTTACATTACAGTTGCAGATACACGCATCTTTGAATGCAATCACCAACCGATCATCGTCAAGACGGTGACTTTTCTCATAATCAAAAGTACCCTCTATTTTCTGAGTACCATCAAAGTTGACAATCTCACCATCACTAATTTCCTGTTCTTTCCCATGAGCTACCACCCAATTCCCTGATCGATTAGCTTTGAGCAGATCAAGGAGATTGTCTGCTGTACGAACTTGAATGGTAAGTTTTGTCATAAATCCAAAGGAGAACCAATATGAACGGGCAGCTTGTTATGCCGCGATCGCGACAAGAGTCCAAGAACTACTTGCTTTGCCATTGCTGGATAAACCAATCAATCACAATGCAGAGTTTGTTTTCTTCAGGCTCATAATACTTCTCAGTGGTGGGCATTGGAAAGAAATAACCGATCGAGTACAAAAACACTTCCAGATCTTGCTCTAAGCGATCGAGTCGTTGCATAATCGGCTAATGTCGCTTCCACACTGTAACTTTAATGCCATATTTGGGGCGCAAGGTGAATCGAGGATCGATTTCAATCGGCTGATTTCTCAGCATCAATCCTCCTCCGCAATCATAGCCAGTGGACATGATCCAGCCATAGTAAGCAAGGTAAGGGGACTAGTTAGCCGTGCAGAATTTAAACGCCGTCAAGCACCTCCAGGGATTAAGATCACCGATCGCGCTTTTGGTACAGGCTGGCGGATGCCGATCGCTAAAAGATGGTCTAGTAATTAGTTAGAGATAATGGCGTTGTTGATTAGGTAATGTCGTACAGAAGCTTACTGTTCTTAGCTGTAAGCTCTAAGCTTTTTAAATCGCATACAGCCTTCCATGAGGCTTCATTCTCGAAACTTGTACGAATGACCCAAGGATCGGTATTCGACCTGGTTGTGATTTCCATCTCTCCTGAATTGTAGTCAATTAACATCAACTTTCAGCAACGCGATCGCTTTTATAAGCGATTGTTAACGGCAAAGTTGAGCCGACGTAGAAACAC
>JBEANW010000598.1:0-9379 GCA_041165225.1 Cyanobacteriota bacterium
ATTAACTAAATCAAATTTGTTTGGTTTTTACAAAATTATATTAATGAGAGTTTTGACTAGAGCAGCAAAAATATCGTGAACTACTGTACTAGATTCTAGTATGTAAAAAAATCTTAATTCCCAATCAGACATAAAATGATGAACGCGATCGCTTTTCCATCCTGGCGATCGCGATACTCTACCTCTAGAGGTAAAATCTTGAATGGCTATCCAAGGTTTATAATTTTTTTCTGATTTCACAACCTGCTATTTTTAACGCAATTTGCTATTCAACAGTGACACTTTTCGCCAAATTTCTTGGTTGGTCTACGTCTAATCCTTTAATTGCTGCAATGTGATAAGACAACATCTGCAACGGAATTACCGCTAACACAGGGGAAATCAATTCATCAACCTCTGGTACAGTCAAGATATCATCAAAAGTGTGGGCTGCTTCTTGAGCATTGGTGGCGGTAGTCACACCAATTAAACGAGCATCTCTAGCCTTGGCTTCTTGGGCGTTAGAAATCACCTTGTCATAAACGCTCCCAGGCATGGCGATCGCCACAACGGGGACTTTATTATCCAATAAAGCGATGGGGCCATGTTTCATTTCCCCTGCGGGATAGGCTTCCGCGTGAATATAGGAAATTTCCTTGAGTTTTAACGCCCCTTCCAAAGCGATGGGAAAGTTGATGCCTCGCCCAATAAAGATAAAGTCTTCAGTTTCAGTCGTAAAGTTGTGAGCCAATGCTTCGATCGCCTCGGCTTGAGTATCGAGAATAATTTCAATCTGGCTGGGAACATGACGCAAGCCTTCAATAATCTCACCGATTTTCTGATAGGAGATCGACTGACGACGATAAGCTAAGTCTAAAGCGAGAAAATAAAAGCCCATAGTCTGAGCCACAAAAGTCTTAGTGGCAGCGACACCGATTTCGATACCTGCGTGGGTATCAATAATGCGATCGCAGATCTGAGCAATACTACTTTCGGCACGGTTGGTAATTGCCAGTAATTTCGCCTGGAATTTGGGTTCTAAATCTGCTCTTCTGGCTCGTTCGGATTCTAAGGCAGCAATGGTATCAGCGGTTTCTCCTGATTGAGTAACACCAATAGTTAAGGTGTTAGGAATAATCGGTTTGGGGGCATAGCGAAACTCTGAGGAGTAATCGACGGTGGTGGGAATCCCTGCCACCTGTTCCAGCAAATATTTACCAATTAAGGCAGCGTGCCAACTAGTACCACAGGCAAGAATTTGAATATGCTCTAGATTATCTGTCAGATTAGGAGTTAAGCCTATGTTGACGGGACTATAATCAGGGTTTTCTTCAGGGTGCCAGTTAGGATTGAGATAAGTATCTAAACTAGTACTTACCACCGCAGGTTGCTCATAGATTTCCTTGAGCATATAGTGACGGAAACCCTGTTTTTCTACCTGAACGGGATTCCAATCTAGGGTGCGAGGGAAACGAGACATTCTTGCTCCCTCGAAGTCATAGACCTCAACGCCTAAAGGTGTCAGTCTTGCCAACTCCCCATTTTCCAGATTCAGAATCGTGCGGGTGTGGGGTAAAATTGCCGTCATATCCGAGGCGCAGAAGAACTCTCCTTGCCCAAAACCTAAGACTAAGGGGGCTTGTTGACGGGCGACTATCAATTCATAGGGATTATCGGCATGGACTACAGCGATCGCAAATGCCCCTTCTAGCCGAGCAATGGTTTTTTGAATCGCTGTCATTAGGGAATCAGAATCAGCTAAAAACTGCGTAATTAGATGAGGAATGACTTCAGTATCGGTTTCTGAGCGAAATTCAATTCCTTGGCTAATTAATTCTTCTTTTAACTCCAAATAGTTCTCAATAATACCATTCTGCACCACTGCCAAAGTGCGATCGGTGTTCAGATGAGGATGAGCATTATGTTCTTCTGGTTTCCCATGAGTTGCCCAACGAGTATGTCCAATGCCAATTTGTGCATGATTGATGGTGTGTTCCAGCTTGGCACGGAGATTGAATAACTTACCCTTTGCTTTCACACAATTGACTTGACCTTCTTCAACAGTAGCAATCCCCGCCGAGTCATAGCCTCGATACTCTAATCTCTCTAAACCAGATACTAAGATATCTGTGGCTGCTTGAGTACCAATGTAACCAACAATTCCGCACATATTAAAATTAAAACTATATTGCTACAACAATTTCATTGATCGCCTTAAGTGTATATCAAATTATCGAAATAGTGGCTAGTCATGACTAGAAGTTGCCCGATTCAGGTAAGGCATCAGAGCCATTTTTATTAAGGAATAAATTGCCCGCAGCATCATTTTGGTATACACAGTCAATTTTGGGTTTACCCTCTAAAGCGCCAATAAAGCCGAAGGTATTCATCCGTCGTTTACAATCTCTTACCTGTTCTGAACTGACTAAGTTTTGCTGTTCTAAGATTGACCAGTTAGTTCGACGTAACACACACCCAGGTTGCATTTGGGGCTGAGTTAAATAGACACTAAAGGGATTTAGGGTCAAAAAGATTCGCATATCCGTCACGATCGCACTAGCACCAAACTGCTGACAGACTTCGGGATTGGGTGCTTTACGGTCTATCTGTAGACTAGAATCAACAGTGGCAAGATTATCGGAACCACTAGCTAAATTTAAGGACAATCCAATGACGATCCCCACAATGAAAACGCTGGCGATAATCGCTAGTTTCGCTATATCTAAGGGGCTTTTCTTTTCGGGAGGATTAGGGTTAGAGCGATAGTTTTCTGGCGGATCGTAGCGATCTCGACCATTTCTAAAGTTACCGTTAATGTTGCGATTTCTACGAGCCATGAGGGATTACCAATTTCTAAATTACTAAAAATTACGAATAAGTTCTTGAATGATATTTAAGTAATGTTGATTTAGGGATACATCATTATATTGTGATCAACATCAAAAACCGCTATGAAGGATCATCAGGATCATAAATTTACCCCTCAGCTTACGGCAGATGGTTCCTATACTTTTTTCTCGGAAGAGTTTCAGGAAACCTTTCATTCATCTTTCGGCGCAAAGCAGGAAGCAGAAGTAAGATATATTGAACCCTGCCAACTCCAAGAGTTGGCAACCAGACAATCCACCATTCATATTTTAGATGTCTGTTATGGACTGGGATACAACAGTGCTGCTGCCTTAGAAGCAATTTGGTCGGTTAATCCCTCTTGCCAGGTGGAGTTAATCGCTTTAGAAATAGCCGCCGATGTTCCCCGACAAGCCATCCAACACAATCTCTTGAGGCAGTGGCAATTGCCTGTTGCCAGTGTGCTGGCAGAATTAGCCAATAAATCTAGAGTTTCCCAGGATCTACTCTCAGCTCAATTACTATTGGGAGATGCTCGACAAACTATAAAATTCATAGTAAAACAGAACTGGCAAGCCGATGCCATTTTTCTGGACGCTTTTTCTCCCCCTAAATGTCCTCAACTGTGGACGGTAGAGTTCATTAAATTATTAAGTCAATGTCTCGCCTCTCAAGGAAGACTGGCAACTTATTCTGCCTCTGCGGCAGTGCGTACAGCATTATTGATTGCTGGATTGAATATTGGGTCGATCACTGGAGCTGGTCGGAAGTCTCCTGGAACAATTGCAACATTCGGGTATAAAAAGCTACCAGTTTTGTCTCTGATGGAGCAAGAACATCTCCAAACTCGCGCTGCTATCCCCTATCGCGATCGCACTCTTCAAGAATCTCCGCCCGAAATTATCTCCCAGCGACAGCAGGAACAACAAAAAAGCGATCGCGAGCCTACTTCTCAGTGGCGCAAACGGTGGATGAGGTCAAAAATATAACTCACAGTATACCGTGAAATCAAGGAAATATTAACTTTGCAGTGTTTTTATTAAGCAAAATTAAGGATTAAGCTACGTATTATGCCCGATCCCAAATAGAGGATTTATCTTCATAATATTTATCGATAGATCACTAAAACAAATTTTGTTTTAATTTTGTCGTTGTCAACAGAAATCCGAGCTAGGCTTAAACTGTTGAGACGCTTTTAAATAAAAGCTCTAAAATTCTGTGAATCAACGGTATTAGTTTTAGCTAAATCAAATTAAAAAATTTCCCTAAATTTTAAGAACATAATGAACAAAGTTGGCGAGTGTCCTGTGGCTACCCAAACCAATACTTTCCCAATCACTTCCCCCGATTTGCCGACTGCTAAAATTCTAATTGTCGATGAAAATCCTCTTAGTCGCATGACGGCACTAGATCTTCTCCGGCTAGATGGCTATGAAGTAATTGAAGCGGACAATTCAACTACCGTTTTGAATAATATTGTCGAGCAGCAGCCAGACTTAATTTTGCTCAGTACAAAACTGCGAAACTGCGATAGCTTCGCCTTGTGTTGTCAACTAAAAGAAAATTACCGAACTAGTAACATACCTGTTGTCTTCACTACTTTAATTAACAATAGAGATGAGCGCATCAAAGCAATGGAAGCTGGTGGTAGTGATGTTCTCATCAAACCCCTCAATCGCATTGAACTATCTACTAGAGTCAAGTCTTTAATTAACCAGAAGCGCATCAATGATGGCTTAAACCAAACAGAGCAGGTCTTATTCACCATTGCCAGAGCGATCGATAAGCGTTCTGTCACTAAGGGGGGCATTGTCCGTGTGGCTTCCTTGGTAAAATCCTTTGGTGAATATCTTGGTTTAAATGGACATGAGCTTGATGATTTAGCTTTTGCAGCTCATCTCCATGACATTGGCACGATTGTAATTCCTGATGCAGTAATGCTCAAAGTAGGAGAGTTAACGACATCAGAAAAAGAGCTAATTCGACAGCACGTTTTGATCGGCGAAGAAATCTGTCAGCCCTTGCGTAATCGTAGTGGAGTTTTGCCGATTGTGCGCCACCATCACGAGCGGTGGGATGGAACAGGATATCCCGATGGTTTATCAGGGGCAGCAATTCCTTATTTAGCCCAGATTTTCCAGGTAATTGATATTTATGATGCCTTAACTAGCGATCGCCCCCACAAACAAGCCTATAGTCCAGAAGCAGCACTGCAAATTATGCAGGAAGAAACTAAAAAAGGTTGGCGTAACCCAGAATTAATCGAGCAATTTACCCTCTTTATTCATGCTCAAGAACATTAGTAGCTCTAAGTTTTAAGCTTTAAGCTCTAAGCTTTAAGAGCATGACCTAATTGCACCTGATTAACTGCTGATCAACTATGGTGTAGTTAGGTCTTTTTTTACTGCGCTTTTCACATGAGTAGACCACCATGATTAGCTTATTAAAAGCTAGAAGCTAGAAGCTAAAAGCTAAAAGCTACGAACTAACTAATTAACAACGGAGTCTATTCAACTGGAAACGGCTGTAAGTCTTCTTCGTCACCAAAATTGGTTAAAAAGATCCCTGATGGCAGATAATAAAAGGCGAGGATTCTGATTTAACCAACATAACGACCCATTCAGCTATGGCTAAAACTAAACGTAAAACCTTCCTCTTGGATTTTGAAAAGCCTCTGAGCGAGTTAGAGTCCAGAATCGAACAAATAAAAACCCTTGCCGAAGAAAACCAGGTGGATGTCTCCACCGAAATACTTCAGCTTGAAGTTCGAGCGGGAGAGTTGAGACAAGAAATCTTTAGTACCCTAACTCCAGGTCAAAGACTTCAACTAGCGCGTCATCCTCGTCGTCCTAGTACCCTAGATTACATCCAGGCAATTAGTGATGAATGGATGGAACTTCATGGCGATCGCGGGGGCTATGATGATCCTGCTTTAGTTGGTGGAGTGGCTCGCATTGATGGTCGTCCTGTGGTGGTAGTGGGACACCAAAAAGGTCGAGATACCAAAGATAATGTGGCTCGCAACTTTGGCATGGCATTTCCTGGGGGCTATCGCAAAGCCTTTAGATTAATGCAGCACGCTAATCGTTTTGCTATGCCTATTTTGACTTTTATTGATACCCCTGGAGCTTGGTCGGGAGTAGAAGCAGAAAAGCTCGGTCAAGGGGAGGCGATCGCTTATAATCTACGAGCCATGTTTGGGTTTGAAGTGCCGATAATCTGTACCGTCATTGGAGAAGGTGGTTCTGGTGGGGCATTAGGGATTGGGGTCGCAGATCGCTTACTGATGCTAGAACACTCGGTCTATACCGTCGCTAGTCCTGAAGCCTGTGCTGCAATTCTGTGGAAAGATGCTCAAAAATCTGACAAAGCAGCAGCGGCCTTGAAAATAACGTCTTGGGATTTACAGGAATTAGGTTTGATTGACGAAATTGTGGCTGAACCGAGCAGTGGCGCTCATGCTAACCCGATAGAAGCAGCAGCCAAACTCAAAGAAGCAATTTGGCGCAACCTAGAACAGTTAAGCCAGCTATCTCCCCAGCAAAGACAACAATTGCGGTATGAAAAGTTTCGCAATATGGGTCGTTTTGCCACAGTTGCCAGTTAAATAGTTAAATAATCTCTCAGTCTTTAACTAATTTTGTGTTGTTTAGTCACCCGTACACCTCCGTAAAACGAAGGTGCCTGCGGGTGACCGTTGGTCAATAGGGAAACCCCAATATTTACTCCTTGGACAGATGTATATTTGAGGGTGCTATAATGCAAAAGCAACATTTTGTTACACAAATTCTCATGTAGTATTGTTCAACAATCTATTAGTTTGCTTCGACTCTACTAGCAATAGAGTATTACCCCAGGAGTGATCAATGACAGTCAAACAAGTCATGTAACCCCTTACAGTATTTTGTATCTAGCATCCTCAGTAGCAATTAACACCTAGCCACGTAACTACTGGCGATCAGAGAGACCCCGCCGTAAAACGACGGGGCTTCCTCTGACCTAGTCAATATAGCAATTTATCTAGAAAACATTTGCCAAGATATTTGAAAAAATATTCCCAACTGTTTGCTAAATTTTGCACCTGCTATGTTGAATTTTTATTTTTATTGAGTTGGGCAGAAATCATCTTAAACCATAATGAATCCACCCTCAAATCAACTGAGAGCAATTGTGACCGGGGCAAGTAGTGGTATTGGCAGAGCGACGGCTTTAGCCTTCGCTAAATCAGGGATTGAGGTTGCTTTAGTCAGCCGCTCTGAAGTCAAATTACAAGCTTTAGCCCTAGAGATCGAGCAAAAAACCCAAACTAAAGCCAAAGCTTGTCCCATAGATTTAGCCGTGGTCGATCAGGTTGCCCAACAAATTGCAGCTGTCTGTAGTTCCTTTGGCCCGATTGACATCCTAGTCAATAATGCGGGGATGGGCTACACCAATTCTCTAGAGAATACAACTTTAGCAGATTGGCAAAAAATACTTGAGCTTAACCTCACCAGTGTTTTCCAGTGTGTCCAGGGAGTTTTGCCCCAGATGCGCGATCGCGCTTCAGGAACGATTGTTAATGTTGCTTCCATTGCAGCATCTAATGCTTTTCCTGAGTGGGGTGCCTATAGCGTTAGCAAAGCAGGTTTGGTAGCTTTGAGCAGGGCGCTGTCGGTGGAGGAGAGGAGCAATGGTATTCGTACTGTAACTATTTCTCCAGGTTCGGTAAATACTCCTATTTGGGATACAGATACCGTCCAAGCCGATTTTAATCGCTCGGCAATGCTGACTCCAGAAATCGTTGCCCAGTCGATACTCCATACAGTTTTATTACCCAAGCAAGCGGTAGTTGAGGAAATGATTGTGATGCCCAGTGGAGGGGCTTTATAGAGCTTGATCACCCCCGTCGGGACAAGCATCATTAGCGACAGCATTTCCGAGCGATCGCATATTTAACAGCAAGAGGACAGAGTTTCACTCACATTAATACATTATGACAACAGTTTCTTCTAACGGCTCTAATCGTTCTGAATCATCGGCCAACAATTCTAATCCACTAAAGTCTAGTTTGTTAGAACAAGTTGCCAGCAGACCAGATCGCAACACCCACAATGGACAGACTGCTCAAATCAAAGCAACTACGGAAGCCGCCAAAGAACAAATGATGTCGGCAGTTTACACCATGCTAGAGTCAGTGGGGGAAGATCCAGAGCGAGAAGGATTGCTTAAGACTCCCAAAAGAGTTGCCGAAGCCATGGAGTTTTTGACTAGTGGCTACAATCAATCCCTCGATGACTTAGTAAATGGCGCGATTTTTGATGAAGGACATAACGAAATGGTGTTAGTTAGAGACATCAATTTCTTTAGCCTCTGTGAACATCATATGTTGCCTTTTATGGGTAGAGCGCACGTGGCATATATTCCTAACCAAAAAGTTGTCGGCTTAAGTAAGCTAGCGCGGATCGTTGAAATGTATGCCCGCCGTCTCCAGGTACAGGAGCGTCTGACTCGCCAAATTGCCGAAGCAGTACAAGAAATTTTAGAACCCCAGGGAGTTGCGGTGGTGATGGAAGCTTCTCATATGTGCATGTCGATGCGGGGAGTCCAAAAGCCAGGTTCCTGGACAGTTACCAGCGCTATGGTTGGTGTTTTTCAGGATGAGCAGAAGACTCGTGAAGAATTCCTCAATCTAATCCGTCACCAGCCTAATTTTGGTTAGATCCCCCGTAGGGGCGAACCTCGTGGTAGGGGCGAACGGCGACGCGAAGCTAATCCTTTAGGACGTTCGCCCCTAAGATGTATCTGTATTTTGAAGATGGTTAAACCTCTGGAACATGTCACCAAAGTAGAAGTAAAGACACGCCAGGATCTGCGAGCCTGGTTACAAGCTAATCATTTGCAAGCAAAGGGGGTTTGGCTAGTTTCTTATAAAAAACAGAGTGAATTTTATCTTCCTTACAGTGATATCGTGCAAGAATGCTTGTGTTTTGGCTGGATAGATAGTTTGCCTCGTAAATTAGATGAAGTCAGAACAATGACATATATTTCACCCCGTAAAAATAGTAGTAATTGGTCAAAAGTAAATAAGGAATATATCGCAAAATTACAACAGGCAGGTTTACTCCAAGCAGCGGGGTTAGCCAAAATTGAACAAGCTCAAAAAGATGGCTCGTGGTCTTTTTTGGATGATGTCGAAGCACTGATATTACCAGATGATTTAAAGATGGCTTTTTCCGCAAACCAAATTGCTCAAGAAAATTGGACAGCTTTTCCGACCTCAGCAAAACGAGGCATTTTGGAATGGATTAAAAACGCCAAACAATCTAAAACCAGAGCCAAACGCATTGAAGATACAGTTTCCAAGGCAGCTAAGAATATCAGAGCTAAGTAGTCGCGCAAAATTAATTACCTAGTTAAGATCGGGAAACCCTAAAGGGTACCGCTTCGCATAAGGGAAAGGGGAAAAGGGAAAAGAGCAAGTCAAATGTGTAATTAATTTTGCCTAGGTACTTAATTATCAATGGTTCGGACAAAATTTAATCAGTAACGAAAGAATAGGGACTGAAGCCTTATT
>JBEANW010000599.1:0-3115 GCA_041165225.1 Cyanobacteriota bacterium
TAGCCAGTGAGAACAAAGCCAAACAAAATCGATGGGAAATCTACTACAGAAGTTTTCAAGAAGAACAGATTAATGAGGGTAGAAAAACTACGAGGCACAGTGAAAATGGAGAAAGCTCACCCCTCGGCGAAAAAAATTCAGCGATCGCCAAATTTAGACAAAAAATGCGAATCGATGAACTAGTAGATGAACCTGTAGACACTAACTCTAACGGTCGGCTTTTGGGTGGGAATCTTCCGACCCAAAACACGACCGAAGAGTTTCAGCAACAACAGGCAGAATTTAACAAGCTGCTAGACAATCCCCCCGAACCAGCAGAAAGCGGAGAAAGAAAAAGTTTAGCCCAACAACGCCGAGAACAAATTGCCAAGGCTAAAAAACAGCAGGAAGAATGGCAGCGTGCCAACAAAGAAGCTGCGGACGAACGAGCCAAGCAGCAAAATTTCGATATTGACGGATACCAGGCTGAAATTCAACGACAGATCGAGGAGTTTAACCGACTTCATAACATTGGCAATTTCGACGAAAATGACGAGGAGAACTTAGAAGATGAATGATCAGCCCCAACCAGCAAATATCGAAGCAGAAGAGGCAATTTTAGGCGGAATTCTCTTCGATCCTTTAGCCATGACTCGGGTTGAAGCAGATTTAAGAATTGAAGCTTTCTATCTTCAGACTCACCAAGAAATTTATCGTGCAGCCTTGACTCTCTATCGTCAGAGTAAACCAACAGATTTGATAGCTGTAGCTACCTATCTAAACGATCACTGTTTACTAGAAAAAGTCGGCGGTACGGCAAGATTGGGTCAGTTACTCAATCGAACTGTTTCGGCGGTAAATATCGATCGCTATACTGAAATCGTGATGGAGAAGTATCTGCGACGGCAGTTAATCTTTTCTGGTAACGAGATTGTCAAGCTTGGTTATGATAACCTATCAGAATTAGAGGATATCCTCAATGACAGTCAACAAAAGCTGTTTCAGATAGGCGAGCGCAAAATGAACCAGGAAACTGATAGCACTGCTGACATATCCACTGCCTGTTTTAACGAACTAGAAAACAATAATCCGATCTACGAAACTGGACTATATGATGTGGATGACCTGATGGTGGGTTTTGAGCCTGGAACTATGACGATCTTGGCTGGTCGTCCCTCAATGGGCAAAAGTGCGATCGCTAATTTCTTTACTTTGCAGATGGCAGCTAAACACAAGCTCCCTGCGGTTTATTTCTCTCTTGAAATGACTAAAAAGCAATTGCAGTATCGTCTTTGGAGTTTAATTTCTCAATCTCGTTTGTTTTATGAGCATGAGTTATATCCCATCAAAGGCGATCGCCTCAGAAAGCAAAGAGCAGGAAAAATTAGTCTTCATCAGCAAGAAATGGATTCTATTGCCAAAATTATCGCCATCTGCGCCGAACTTCCCATTTTTATCAACGATAATCGCGGTATTACTGTAGCTGGCATTGCTTCTGAGTGTCGCAGGATTAAAGCTAGAGTTGGTAGTTTAGGTCTGATGGTGGTGGATTATCTACAGATGATGGCAGGGGAAAATGCTAACGGTAATCGTAGCTATGATTTGGGAGATGTGGCGCGGAATCTTTACAAATTAGCAGGGGAAATTGATGCACCCATCCTGGCTTTATCTCAAGTATCTAGGGGAGTGGAAACTCGACAAGATAAACGCCCCATGATGTCGGATTTATCTCAATCTGGGATTCTAGAAATGGTGGCAGATAATATTATCTTTGCCTACAGGGATGAGTATTACTATCCTGATACGGTTAATCAGAATATTCTGGAGTTGATTCTGGCAAAGGCTAGACATGGGGATACAGGCAAGATTGAACTGTTGTTTGATAAGTCCTGTGGGATGATCGATAGTTTAAAGGCTTATGAGTTTAATTAGTTGGGTCGCCAAGCCATTTTACATGTTTATATATTCAGAATTTCTGTTGAGGCAATAACTATGACTTTACAAGAACTCCAAAACCAAGCTTTAAACTTACCCACCAACGAAAAATGGCAACTCCTTCAAACTCTGCTTAGTGCCATTCAAAAAGACACCATGCCTCCCCAAACCACTCCAGAAAAAACTTATCCTCTGCGCGGTTTACCCATTACTATTAGCGACGACTTCGACGAACCCATGCCAGAACTTTGGGAGGCACTAGCCGAATGATTCTTCTGGATACTCATACTTGGCTCTGGTTATTACACGATCCCACTCAACTCTCTAACAGCGCCAAAACAACTATCACAGAAGCCGAAGACAACAACAGCATACTCATCTCCAGTATTTCCGTCTGGGAAATTGCTGTTAAATATAGCCTCAATAAGTTACAACTCCCATTACCCATCGACAAATGGTTTGAACTCGCCCGACAGCAACCAGGCACAACCATCGAACCTCTTTCACCCTTAGATGCACTACATAGTGCTAACTTACCTGGGGAATTTCATAAAGACCCCGCAGACCGAATCTTAGTCGCGATCGCTAGACGATATGGCATTCCGATAGTTAGTCGTGACAATAAAATACTTAACTATCCTCATGTCAAAACAATTTGGTAATTTCCTGGGGTTCCTTGTCAGGAATTGGCACAGGTAATTATGGGTTCTTGAGTAATTAAGGCGATCGCTCAAAAATGATGCAAAACCAAAAAACAATTTATCCCTTATAGTGAAATTGCACAAAATAGTGAACTAAGACAATAGAGCATGGTAACAGGCGCAGAATTTTCGGCTGCAACTTTAGCAGTAACCAGAACATTAGATTTGCTCAAGCATTGTCGAGAATTGGCAGATAAAGCTAATGATATAGAAACAAAAGAGCTGATTTTAGAAATGCGCTCTGAATTGGCTGATACTAAATCTGTGTTAATAGATGCCAAGGAAGAAATAAATAGTAAAAGAGAATTGATAACGGAGTTGGAGAGAAAAATAAAGCAAAAGGAGTCATTAACTCTTGTAGGAAGCTTCTATTATAAAGATGCTGATACTGATACCATACCTTTTTGTCCTTCATGTTTTGAGAAAGATAATCAAGCGATTCATTTACAAATTTCACCTATGCAGACATTTGGGTATTATAGATGTCCAGCTTGCCAAAA
>JBEANW010000600.1:0-4138 GCA_041165225.1 Cyanobacteriota bacterium
AATGATATCCTCATTGGTGGATATGGCAAAGACAACTTAACAGGAGACATGGGTAATGACTCTTTGGACGGTGGAGCAGATATTGATGTCCTGACTGGTGGCGATGGCGATGATACTTTGAAGGGTGGCGATGGCGATGACAAACTTTATGGCAAAACTGGTAATGATTTACTCATGGGTGGCATCGGTAACGACTATCTTAGCGGTTTCGATGGGCTAGATACTATCTATGGTGATGCAGGAAATGATACTTTAAATGGTGGCAATGGCAATGACAAACTTTATGGCGGGCTTGGTCAAGACACCATGAATGGTGGTGCTGGTTCGGATATTTTTGCGATCGCATCAGGTCAAGGCACCGTCATAATTAATGACTTTGTTGATGGTGTTGATTTCTTGGGTTTTACAGGTTCTTTAGATTTCAGCGACTTGAATATTATTAGCGATGCAGCGGGAACAGGCTCGATTATCTACGACTTGAGTAATAATAATGCTTTGGTGGCGACTATTGTTAACGTTAGTGTTGCGGCTCTCACCCAAGCAGACTTCACCACTGCGTAGATTTGTAGATCGTTAATCTTAGACTGTTAATATTAGTAGCTAAATTCTTACTTTTTTCCTAGCAATTAACTTTGAACAATGCCAAGATAGGAGGATATTTAATTGTGTTCAAAGTTCTGATCAATTACTTAAGTAAACTACCGCGTTTTAGAGAGTTTAGCTATTGATTTAGTAATTAACTTCAGCGCCTACTTAGCTAATTCAAGAACTAGGTGGCAATTTTTGGTGTGAATGAGGATTGGTAGTAATGTTAATGAGTCGAATAAGCCGCAAGATACTCTCTAGAACGGTAGCTATTGTTGGAGTTTTATTACTGTTGTCAGCTAATGGTAAAGCGATCGCTGAACCAAAAAATGAGGGTGGTATCTCTAATGAGCAAAATCAAGGTAACTTAAAGATTGCAAATCGTCAAGAAAACTTTGCTGATTATTTGGATTATTTAGATTACTCAAACATATCAAGAGATCCTCAGCACAATTTAATTAGTCAGGCGAATAACATTAAACAAATACAAGATATTCAGCCAACAGATTGGTCTTATGAAGCTCTACAAAACTTAATCCAACGCTATGGTTGCATTAGTGGCTTAGAGAATCGTACTTATCGTGGAGAGCAAACTATTTCTCGTGCTGAATTTGCCGCTGGTCTTAACTCTTGTTTAAATAGCATTGAAAAAATAATTGCCCAGAGCAAAAATGTACCCCAAGTAGATATAGATACAGTTTTGCGACTGATGCAGGAATTTCAGTCAGAATTGGCGATCCTACAGGGCAGAACAGATGGTTCCCAGGCACGATTGCTTGATTTAGAAGCAACACAGTTTGCTACCACCAGCAAGCTTCAGGGAGAAGCGGTTTTTGGGATAGGTAGTGTTTTAGCAGGTACGTTTAGCGATTCCCTTTCAGGTACGCTTCGCGATCGCCCGAATACAATTTTAGGCAGTCGTTTGAGATTGGATTTCAAGACTAGTTTTCAAGGAGATGATTTATTATTTACCAGATTATCGCGGGGTGACTTTGAGGGTTTTGCCCCTGAACTTAATACTTTTCAGGGTGACTTGGCTTTTGCCGAACCTGATAGTTCTGATTTACGCCTAGAAGATTTACATTATTCCTTCAGTGTAGGCGATCGCTTAAATTTTATTGTCGGTACAGCAGGAGTAGATGCTGAGGATATTGCGACCACCATCAGCTTTCTGGATGGCGATGGCGGTTCGGGGGCGGTTTCGAGTTTTGGGACGAGGAATCCCCTGTACTATTCCCCAGGAGACGCTGGATTGGGGGTGAATTATCGTCCCCTCAAGCAAGTAGAAATTGGCGCGGGCTATGTTGCCTCCCCTGCAAGTGAATCAACTCCAGGGAGCGGTTTATTTAATGGCCCTTATAGTACATTAGGTCAAATCGTCATTGAACCGCTGGGAAACCTCAGTCTAGCAGCAACTTATATTCATAGCTACAATCAAAGCGATACGCAAACAGGCACTAGACGCGCTAATCTTCAATCCCAGACAGCAGAACTGTTCGGCGCAGCAGTGAACACCGTTAGCAATTCCTATGGCTTAGAATTATCTTGGACAATTAGCGATCGCTTTGTTCTTGGTGGCAGGGGTGGATTGAGTAAAGTAAGCAATCTTAATACTTTAAACCAACAGCTTGACCGTGGTACCCAAGACATTTGGAATTGGGCAGCAACCCTAGCAATTCCAGACTTGGGGAAAGAAGGCAGCTTGGCGGGTATTGTGGTGGGCAGTGAACCTAGGGTGACAAATTCCACGATTGAAAACACTACTGGAAACACTGAAAATTTCGCCGAAGATCAAAATCAGTCTCTGCATTTAGAAGCTTTTTATCAATATCAGGTGAATGATAATATTGCCATCACCCCTGGGGTCATTTGGATTACAGAGCCAGGTAACAATACTCAAGGTAGTGAAGATTTAGTGATTGGAACAGTGCGGACTACTTTTAGTTTTTAGTATATTGCTAGTCGCTAGTCCCCAGTCGCTAAACAACCTTAAAATACTGTGTAGTATCTTGAAGCTTAGAGCCTAAAGCTTAGAGCTTAGAGCTATAAAAGAAGCTAATTCAAAATTAAACCCATACATAATGCCTCTCTATTTTTCTCTGGCAGAACTTGAGACAATTCTCCAGCCCAATCTGCTGCAAATCACTAGTGTAGATTTAAACGGATCTGTGTTGGGCATCACTACCGATACCCGCAATGTACAACCCCAGGAACTGTTTATCGCCTTAGCGGGGGAGAATTTTGATGGACACAACTTTGTCGAATCAGCCATCGAACGAGGGGCGATCGCTGTAGTTGTAAATCGTCCCCTGAAATCCCTAGCTGTTCCGCAATTTATTGTCAAAGATACCCTAGAGGCATACCAGCGCATTGCTCGGTGGTGGCGCGATCTCTTTGAGATTCCCGTCATCGGAGTCACGGGTTCGGTGGGCAAAACCAGCACCAAAGAATTAATTGCCACTGTGTTAGGCACTCAAGGAAAAGTACTCAAAACCGAAGCTAATTTTAATAATGAAATTGGCGTACCGAAAACTCTGTTGCAAATTACCGAAGAACATAGCTACGCGGTAATTGAGATGGCAATGCGGGGTTTAGGAGAAATCGCCCTCTTAACGGATATCGCTCGTCCAACAATTGGTGTAATTACGAATGTGGGTACAGCTCATATTGGTCGTTTAGGTTCCAGAGAAGCGATCGCCCAGGCTAAATGCGAACTGTTGGCACAGATGCCTGAAACTAGCATGGCTATTTTAAATTACGATAATTCTCTCTTAATGGAAACCGCCCAGAAAGTATGGCAAGGCAAAACCATCACCTATGGTTTAACAGGAGGGGATGTCCAGGGAACAATGAACGGGGACAAAATAACCGTGGCAGGGCAAGATTTCCCCTTACCCTTACCAGGAGAACACAACGCTAGTAATTATCTCGTGGCGATCGCGATCGCTCAAAACTTAAAGATCGACCTTGCGCCTTTAATTGCAGGGTTAGAAGTTCGATTACCCCAAGGGCGATCGCGCCGTTATGATCTCCCTGATGATGTAGTAGTTTTAGATGAAACCTATAACGCAGGTTTGGAATCGATGCTGGCAGCGGTGCAGATGCTGAAGGAAACTCCAGGAACTAGACATATTGCTGTACTGGGTACGATGAAGGAGTTGGGTGAACATTCTCCCCAGTTACATCGTCAAGTGGGGGCAAAAGCCCAGGAATTAAACTTAGATTTACTGATGGTATTAGCAGATGAGGCCGCTACCAGAGAAATGATTCAGGGGGCAGCGGGCATTGAGACGGAGTGCTTTAGCGATCGCGCTACCCTGACTAGTAAGTTAAAACAAGTCATTCGTCCAGGCGATCGCATTTTGTGTAAAGCTTCTAACTCCGTCGGCTTAAATAAAGTCGTTGAAGAATTGATTAACAGTTAACTCTGTCGGGGCGAAATCCCATGATAGGGGCGAACGGTCCTTCGGGTGAGGCAGTCGCTTTATGCGGGTGAAACCCGCCAACGCGCTGTATTACCGTTCGCCCCTAGGGAAGATTTAGCCAAAATTAG
>JBEANW010000601.1:0-2791 GCA_041165225.1 Cyanobacteriota bacterium
CGACCAAAAACTGCCTTACAGTATTACGATTGAGCAACGCCTAATTTAGAAATAGTTTTTTTGTACTGAAAAAAATTAAAATCTTGACTAGAGATTACCCTAAAGGACTAGCTTCGCGTCGCGCTCCGCGTAGCCTTCGGATCGCTGTATATGGTTTAATTGAAATTAAGATTTTCATATCATAATAGAAGTTTTTGAAGCTATACATTGAAGTCACCACTCCCATTATAAAAAAAGTTATATCATCCAGGCGATCGCTGAGTAAACCCCGAATTTTAAATATTTTCGCGCTACTATTTCAAGAAAAATAAAATTAAGAGAGGTCTAAAGCCTCTTCTTATTAAGCCAAAAGCTAAAGGCTAATAGCTGGGGCGAAGCTCCTTTACCATCCAGAAATCGCCAATGATCGCGACTTGGCATCAGTAGTGGTTGCTGTCGTAGGAGCATTATCTGCTTCACTAACGCGAGATTCAGCACAAAAAGTAGCCGTATTAAACCCACCAAATCTTTGCACGGTACTGCTGCGTAACCGTAGATCAGGATTCACAAACCAAAAGCGTTCAATAATACTCATGGTTTCGTATTCGGTAATTAAAACTAATCCGTCATCGTGATCCATATGGTATTCTCCCGCCACTGGAACTATTTCGGCATAACCTCTTTCTCTGAGTAATTTTCCTTTGCGGAGGTCTTCTGAGTCAGGAATTAAGGCAAATACAGTAGTTCCCTTATGGTCTTCATTTTCCTTATCCCAGGCCATCGAGCCATCCCAACTTACGAAGGCACCACCAATCGCTGTCTGGGGATCTATTTCGTGCATCTCACAAATTACAGCTATCTTTTCGTCCCCAGCATCCAGAAACTCGACGTTAATATCCGAGCTACCGCTTTCTGCTCGCCTAAAGGGAAGATGGTGGGTAGTCCGTTGCGATCGCCATCTGCCTGCGCTTTGTTGAAAAAATTCTTTAGCGTCTTTAATCGAATTCATTTTTGTTTGATCTAATCTTAAATTTATCGTTTAGGTAATTACTATTTACTATATCGATAAATTAGCTACTATCACCTTGACTTAGTTTGCATAGTCTATTTTTTAATTTTTTCCGCATCCAAATACACCAAAAGCATAGTTCTTTAATAAGTATTTTATAACTTTTTATTGCTTTAATTAATTATTCCTTGACATTATGGACTATTTATAGGTCTGGTGTTAGATTAATTTCAAATCAACACTTAGCTTCCTAAATAGTCTTGCTAGAGGCTAAGTATTTATTAGATTAAGGAGTGATGCCCATGGATTTATCAGGTCAACTGAGTATGGAGCAGCAGTTTAAGTTAAAAGTGCTTCAAGAACAGGTACAAGGGTTAAGCAAAGAACAAGCGCAAGAATATTTATTGGAAATGTTTCGTCAGATGATGGTCAAAGATAACTTGGTCAAAAATCTCTTGAAAAATGCTTAATACTGTTTAATATTTAGTCTAGTCAATTTAGTTAATTGATCTGTTGTATTGCGAAGTTTGCTACCGTAGGCCTCAAAACCATCTAAAACCAGATGGCTTCAGTTAGGCAGTTCGATTCAGCTACTTGGGAACGGCAAGAATCGAAACTTATCCAAAAATAAGTGAATTTCAAACAGGGAGCTTCGCACCTACAATACCTTTTACTAGCTTAGTAACAAACCATCAACATTCTGTTACGGTATTTAGTAATTGATGATAAAAGTTATTGCAATTATTAAAGAATAATTCAGTTCCAAGTTCAACAGTAATTAAGTGGAAACTTTACCTTCTACAATGAATAAATGTAGTGAGTAAATATACTGGGTAAACCCACATGGAAGCTGAGAAAATTAGTCATGAAGCATTATTGTCAGCCCGAGAATTAGAAATTGTCGAGCTGGTAGTAACTGGGTTGAGTAATCATAAAATTGCTCAAAGACTAGAAATCAGCAAGAGAACGGTTGATAATCATATTAGTAATATTTTGAAAAAAACTGGTGCTACCAACCGTGTTGAATTAGTCCGCTGGTCTTTGCAATGGGGAAAAGTCTGCCTTGATAATGTAAATTGCTGCTCTATACCCGATCTCGAACCAAAACTCCAACAAGATGAAGTGGTGTCTTAAACCGCCTTCAATTAAACTAATTCTGGCAATCACAACGTTAGTTTTGGGTAGTTGCCAAAGTTCTGGATACATTACCCCCGCTACCCAAGCCATTAACGCTTCTTTGAATTCTTTCTCTTCTGAAGGGGATGCCAATTTTTCCTATAATGGCCGTTATTTAGTTTACACTAGCGATCGCACAACCAAGCGCAGCGTGTATCTATATGATCTTCAGCAACGACGATTGATTTCCCTGCCTGGATTAAATCAGCCTGGAAGTATGCAGTCTCAGGCTGATATCAGTGCAGATGGACGGTATATTGTCTATTACTCAGAGCAGTTGGGGAAGTCTGATATCTACTTATATGATCGCTCCACAGCGACTAACGATAATCTCACTAAAAATTTTATTGGAGAAGTTCGCCGTCCTAGTATTAGTGGTGATGGACGATTTGTCTCTTTTGAAGGAAATCGTTCAGGACAATGGGATATTGAAATTTATGATCGCGGGACAGGGATTGATTTATCCGCTCCCCAGAACTCCACTGCCACTCCTCCAACACCATAATCCACTCATTGAGATCATTGAGAAACTACAGATCTAGAGTTAGAGAAAAAATTAATGACTACTAATCGCCTCTTTTCCTTCTTCAGAGAGAGCATAGCCTAAAAATGCTTCGATATCAGGAT
>JBEANW010000602.1:0-3175 GCA_041165225.1 Cyanobacteriota bacterium
AAATTGGGTAGAAGTGTAGACCAATTGCGTTGGAGCTAGGTACTACTGCACCAGAGATGATGTTGTTTCCGTAGAGTAAAGAACCTGCTACTGGCTCACGGATACCGTCGATGTCTACTGGGGGTGCTGCGACGAAGGCGATTAGGAAACAAGTTGTTGCTGCCAGTAGTGTCGGGATCATCAAGACTCCAAACCAACCGACGTAGATGCGGTTATTGGTGCTCGTTACCCACTGGCAAAAGCGTTCCCAATTACCTTGGGTTTCGCGCTGTTGTAAAGTAGTTGTCATTTTGTTTATGATTGCGTTGTTTATTTATTTGCCTAGGTTCTTGTCGAACTGACTCCTTTACTATAGAGCATTTTTGAGTTATGTGAACAATTTTAATAAAATATTATCTTATATAAAGAATAGGCATTGCTTATATATAGCTTATGGATTCTATAATCACCTTTAGTCGTGCTTTCACAGTAGTTCCTACCTACCAATGTTTCAATCGATGTAGTTACTGCAATTTCCGAATTGATATTAAAGAAGAGGAATCTTTACCTAAGTCAGATCTGTTAAATATTCTGCAAAAACTAGATAAAAAGCAAGTTGTCGAGATTTTGGTTTTAAGTGGAGAAGTTCATCCTGGGTCTAATAAACGAGCAAAATGGTTTGCAAAAGTACAAGAAACTTGTGAGCTTGCTCTGTCTTCCGGGTTTCTACCTCATACCAATGTGGGTCCTCTAAGTTTGTCAGAAATGCAGCAGTTAAAATCAATCAATGTTTCTATGGGCTTGATGCTGGAACAAATTAATCCCAAATTTATGAAGACGGTACATAAACATGCCCCTAGTAAAGAACCAAAATTGCGATCGCAACAATTGGAATTAGCGGGGGAATTAAAAATTCCTTTTACCACAGGGATCTTGTTAGGTATCGGCGAAACCCCAACCGATATTAGAGATTCCTTAGAGGAAATTGCTCGTATTCATTATCAATGGGGACATATTCAAGAAGTGATTTTACAGCCCCATAGTGTGGGAAATAAGCAAGAATTAAATTTTCCTAGTTTTGACCCCCAGCAATTACCCGCCATAATTGCTCAAGCCAAAAAGATTTTACCCTCTGAAATCGCCATTCAAATTCCCCCTAACCTAGTACCTGATGCTAGTTTTTTACTGAGGTGTTTAGATGCGGGAGCGACGGATTTAGGTGGTATTAGCCCGATAGATGAGGTTAATCCCGATTATCCCCACCCAACTTATGAATCTTTAGCAGCAATCTTGCAACCAGCAGGATGGAGCCTGAAACCAAGACTCCCAGTGTATCCACAGTATTATTCTTGGTTGTCTCCTAGTCTGCAAGAAGCGATTACGCTCCACGCGACGCGGAGGACGCGAAGGACGCGAAGGACGCGAAGCTAATCCTTTAGGGCTAATCCTTTAAAGTATCCTGAAGGATCTCCCAGAAAAAAAAGAGCTTGATTTCAAAAAACAAAGATTTCTGTCAAAAACTTATGCTATGATAATCATCCGTGGAAAAAACGGCTAAAACCTAATATTTTCAAGGGTCGCTAGCTCAACGGTAGAGTATTCGGCTTTTAACCGACTGGTTCTGGGTTCGAATCCCAGGCGACCCATATTTATCCTGAAAATAAGCACTTGAGTTACTGTGACTTTACTCATAGTGTTGGCAGGATTGATTGTTTGCAATTGCAAAAGAATATGGCAAGATTATGCTCCCAGCAAGTTACTTGGTTATCTCGTAAATTTCCTAGCAATGAAATTGAAAGATTACATTTGACTATGCTCTTTCATCACCAAATTATTACGATGTACTACTGTATCCGTGCTGTCGTAACCTAAAATTCTGGCAATCTCCGTTGATTGATGTCCTTTGATCTGTTCAATTTCACTGCTGTTATAGTTAACCAAACCTCGACCTAATTCCATACCTTGCTGGTTACATAATTGCACCGCATCGGAGACGGAAAATTCACCTTCCACCGCCACAATCCCCGCAGGCAGTAAAGACTTGCCCCCACTAGTAATCGCTTTCACCGCACCGTTATCTAGATACAGTTTCCCCATCGAAATCAAGCCGTAGGTAATCCAACGCTTACGGGCATTATCTGTTTGGGGTTGAGGTTCAAACTGAGTCCCCAAGTCTTTTCCCTGCAAAATTTCTAAGATATTTTGGGGCTGTTTCCCTTGAGTAATCACGGTTCTAACCCCTGTACTAGTGGCGATTCTGGCTGCTGCAAGTTTGGTTGCCATGCCTCCTGTCCCCCAGGCTGAACCGCTCGAACCTGCATCCACCTGAAGCTGATTAAATTCGTCGCTGCTAACTAGTTTAATTGGTTGAGCATCGGGAACGGTTTTGGGATCGGCAGAATACATCCGATCTACATCAGTTAACAGAAATAACCAGTCTGCTTGAAGCAAACTAGCAACCAATGCCGATAGAGTATCGTTATCACCAAACTTTAGTTCGTCCACTGCCACCGTATCGTTTTCGTTGACGATGGGAATTACCCCCAAGTCTAGTAATTCGCGAAAAGTGTTCGCCACATTGACGTAGGTGTTGCGTTCGATTAATTCTCTTCTGGTTAACAAGATTTGAGCGATCGCCTGTTGTAAATTACTAAACAAATCATCATAAATTCGCATCAAACGTCCCTGTCCCACTGCCGCTACAGCCTGCTTTAAAGCCATTTTTCGCGGTCTTTCCCCTAAATTCAGCCTGGCACAGCCTATACCCACAGCACCAGAGGAAACCAAGACAACTCTGTGTCCTTGGGAACGTAAGTGACTTAAGGTTTCTACTAACGAAGCGATCGTGGCGATCGCAATCTGCCCTGTCGGCTGAGTCAGACTAGAAGTGCCAATTTTAACGACGATGGTTTGGGACTGGTTACTCATTAACTCCTATGAAACAGATTAATCTGCTGAGGCTGGGGGAGGGGAAAGCGCGAAGTTGCGTTGAGGGGGTTCCCCCCGTTGAGCAAACTTCGTAAGAAGGGAAAAGGGGAAAGGGGAAATCCGAACTCCAAACTCAAGCTTATTATGATCAATTTGCATTAATTCCATTGTCGATCTGCATCTGAAACCTAATTGATGCTTTATGCTACGAGTATAAGCAGAAAAGTGTGACCGAAATTAAAATTGAAGTTACACTCTTTAATTCTGA
>JBEANW010000603.1:0-3826 GCA_041165225.1 Cyanobacteriota bacterium
CATTTATTTAAATTACTATTTTTATTGGTTTGTGGTAATCTCAATCCCATTAAACCCAATACAATCAGACAAAGTAAGGTAAAAAAAGGCGAGAAGGCTGATAAGGTCGATTGAGATAGTGAAACGTATTTTTCAAGAAGAATTTCATTAGGCCACTCACCGAAAATCGCCGCTCCCAAAAAAATCCATTCTAAAATAAGAAATAAGCCAAAAGGATATGTTTTCAGTTGCTTCAGGCGATTCATAGGGACAAGAAAATAGATTTTCAAGTCTACTGTAAGGGAGTTAGGGTGGTTGTGGCTTGAGTCTCTAGGCTCAATTTTGTGGCTCGAATTTTAGTACCAAAGTCCTAGTCTTATGCCCTGACGGGTTGACAGCAAAAATAAATGGGCTTCGCCTTAGCTCTAAGCTACTGGTGGTTGTAATAGTCGATCATGGTTTGACGATAAAATAAAGGCATCCCTATATCGTAATATTGTCCCTGCACGAGATAGGCAATTAGGCTCCGCCTATGCTTCGCGATTTCCCTCCAGGAACGCTTCGCGATCGCATTGTTTTGCTGTCTTAATTTATCTAGGCAGGTTGTAAGTTGAAACTCTCCTTTGAAACGCTCGTTATTATCAATCTCGTCAGCTAGTAGTTCAAAAATATTTGGTTCCAGGACATACATGCCAAATACTCCCAGGAATTCATCTTCATTCATTCCAGGTACTCGTAAATGTTGTCTGGCGTATTCTAAAGTAGGCTTTTCGTAGATCTGAGTAATTTCTAAGATAGATTGTGGCTGATCTTGATGCCATGTGCCGCCAACGCACCCCGCTTTTTGAATGACATCCGCCTTCATGACGGTAATGCCAATCACGCTAGTCTGATTTTGTTGATAGATATCTAGCATCTGCCTAGCGCAGCTAGATTCAATAGCGGAAGTATAAACATGATCTCCCAGCAAAAGTAAAAACGGCTGATTGTCTACCCAATCGCGGGTGCAGTAAACCGCATGACCAAAACCTTCTTGTTCGGTTTGAGTCAGGATAGTCAGGCGATCGCCTAAAGCCATTAAATATTCACTGTATTGTTTATTTTCCGCCGACAGTTTTGACCACAATTCAGGCTTGGGAGGAGATTTCAAGAGGTCGTGAAACAAATCGCGATCGCCTGGCTGCACCACAATTCCCACTTCTTCAATTCCTGCACTTATGGCTTCTTCCAGAATGGCGAGGATGATCGGTTTAGCTCGTCCATCTTGGTCAATGATCGGCAATAATTCTTTTTTCAATCCTTTGGTAGCAGGATACATCCGAGTCCCAAAACCCGCAGCAGGAATAATCGCTTTACGTACTTTTCGATCTGACATACAGCAGTTTTCAATCTTTACTAAAAGTTAAAAGCTTTTAAAAGTCAACCGTATAAATCCAGTCTTGATATTTAGGCTCTTGATTATTGGTAATCGCAGTTAGTTTAGCTTTAATTTTCTCAGTAATTATTCCCTCAGAGGCAAAATGATAGTTTTCGATTTGCTTAACAGGAGTTACTTTAGCGGCAGTACCACTTAGAAATACTTCGTCAGCAATGAATAATTCAGTTTTATCGATCGCTCTTTCTTCCGTCTCAATCCCCAGATCCTGAGCAATAGTCAAGATGCTATCTCTAGTAATCCCTTCCAAAATATCTTGATTAAACCCAGGAGTGATTAATTTGTTGTTTCTCACCATAAACAGATTCATCCCTGAAGCTTCACAGACTTTACCCTGAGAATTCATCAGAATTGCTTCATCAAAACCAGATTCTACTGCTTCGGTTTTAGCCAAAGAAGAAGTAATATACGCGCCACTCACTTTCCCCCGCAGCGGTAAACTACGATCTTCCTGACGATACCAAGAGCTAATGCGACAGCTAATACCTTCAGGGGGTAAATAATCCCCTAGTTCCAATCCGTAAACAAAAAAGTCTTTTTCGATCTTATGGAGCCGAGGCGCAATCCCTAAATCAGAAGTATAAACAAAGGGGCGGATATAAAAAGATTTTTGAGGCTTATTTTTCTTGACAAAATCAATGATTATTTGCTGTATTTTGGCTCCAGGCAAATCATAGCTGAGGAGTTTAGCACTCTCACTCAAACGATTACAGTGACGATCCAGTCTAAACAATAATATTTGATTGACATTATCGGGACTAGGAATACCTCTCAACCCCCCAAAAGCACCTGTCCCATAGTGGAGAGCATGGGTGGCGATCGAAATATTTGCTTCTTTGAAAGGAACAAATTTATTTTGAAAATAAGCCGTTTCTAGAAAATTATGCATAAACTTTGATTACTAACTATTAACTCTAGCCTCGAACTCCTAGTTCTTAACTCCGAACTCCGAACTCCTAAGTCCGAACTCCCCTAACCATCCTGCAAGATTTTGTTGCTGTTCTGGAGATAAATTATCTTTAATCGCCAATTCATATCGATTCGCTTGAGCGGTCGCCAAAGTCACAGCAAAGGTTTTTAATTCATCTTTATGAAATACAGTAACCTGAATCGTATCCTCTGCTTGACAGTCACTTAGTCTTTCTTCAAGAGACTTAGCATCAACTTTAATACCATCAATGGCTAAAAGCTCATCTTTAGCATCTATACCTGCCATTGCTGCGGGAGATTCGGCAGCAACATACTCAATTACTTCTCGATTACTATCGGACTGTACCTTGATTCCCAAGTAGGGGGTACTAGATTCCACCACAGTTTTTAAGTATAAGCCAAAGGGGTTCAGGTAGTCATCAAAAGGTAGTTCTTCAGTGGTTTCGATATAGCGACGGAAAAAATCATCAAGATTTTCTGCTGCCACCTCCGCAATAGTTGACCGTAGTTGAGTTTCACTAAAGCCGATTTCCTCTTGTCCAAAACGCGACCACATTAACCGCATCACATCATCAAGCGATCGCTTATTCTGATGTTTGGCACGAATCAACAGATCCAGCAGCAGGGAAACCAGTTGTCCTTTAAGGTAATAGGAAATCTGATTGTTATCACTATAGGCTTCACGGCGATATAGTTTGATCCAAGCATCGTAGCTTGATTCTCCCAAGGGCTGTACCGTGCGTCCAATGGTGTTGAGATACCTGCTAATGTCCTTACTAAAGTTTTTCAGACAGGTTTTCTGGTCATAAATCCCCGCCCGCAAGGGAATTAAAATATCGTAATAGCTAGTTGTGCCTTCACAAAACCAGAGGGAGGTAGTGTAATTTTCGGCTTCGTAGTCAAAAGTTTCCAAAGCTTGGGGGCGAATCCGCTTCACGTTCCAAAGATGAAAAAATTCGTGGGCGACTAACTGAAGAAACCGTTCGTATTTCTCGCGATCGCGAAACCCAAATCGGGGATAATTCAAGGTACAGCAGTTTTTATGTTCTAAACCACCGTAGCCAATGCCAGAAAGGTGCAGCAAAAACAAATACTGTTCATAGGGCAAGCCATCAAACACCGCTGCTTCTGCCTCAATCAACTTGGTGGTGTCAGCAATAATTTGCTGGGGATCACTATTCCCCTGACTCCAGATGGCTAAGGAATGGGGCTTACCCAAAACCTCAAAATCATACACCTGATGGGTGCCAATCTCTACGGGGCTATCAACTAAAGTATCGAAGTCTTGAGCCAGAAAAGTATGCTCCTCCTCTTCGATTTTAGGTAGGATGGTCGCAACTCGCCAGTCAGACTGAGGTGGGACGATTTTTAATCTAATCGGTTCTTGTTCTAAGCCTGGAATAAAGAAAAACAGTGCCGCACCATTAAAGTATCCGTGAGTAGTATCCAAATGGTTAGTCCGTACCGTTAACTCGTTGGCAT